>CAMWRR010000013.1 GCA_947176715.1 uncultured Rikenellaceae bacterium
GGTTGATGACCACCATTCCGGGCAGCATCTTCATAAGACCCAAATCCTCCATCACCTGATGGGTGGCGCCGTCCTCGCCGAGGGTTATGCCGGCATGAGAGGCCGCTATCTTGACATTGGCCCCCGTGTAGGCCACCGACTGACGGACCTGATCGTAGACGCGTCCGGTCACGAACTCGGCGAACGAACCCACGAACGGTATCTTGCCCGCGGTAGCCAGACCAGAGCCCACGCTTATCATGTTGGCCTCGGCTATGCCCGCCTGAAAGAAGCGGTCGGGGAACTCTTTTCTGAAAGCGTCCATCTTGAGGGAACCGGTAAGGTCGGCGCACATGGCCACCACGTCGCCGCACTCGCGTCCCGCCTCCAACAGACCGGCACCGAAACCGGAGCGGGTATCTTTCTTCTCTGTATATTCAAATCTTTTCATCGCAAACATTTTTTTAAGATGTCTCTTGTCCGCATGCCTCCTTCGGGAGATTTCAACGCTTTCCGTATCCGGCATAACCGTCAGAATCCGTCCCAAGCCACGGCAAGAACATCCGTAAATCCGTCCCGTTGCAAGCGAGACACACGCATCAATAGTCGCCTACCGTCTCCTCCAGCTGGGCGAGCGCCTTCTGGGCCTGCTCCTGCGAGGGGGCCTTGCCGTGCCACTCGTTGGTGCCGCACATGAAGTCGACGCCGTGACCCATATCGGTACGCGTAAGTATTATCACCGGCTTACCCTTGCCGCAGAGCGACTGGGCCTCGGCTATCACACGACGCATGTCGGAGAAGTCGTGCCCGTCCATGGTGAGCACCTGCCAGCCGAACGCACGCCACTTGCCCTCGTAGTCGCCCAAAGGCAACACCTCGTCGCAACTGCCGTCTATCTGCTGGTTGTTCCAGTCCACGAAGGCTATTATGTTGTCTATCTTGCGGGCCGCGCCGAACATGGCCGCCTCCCATACCTGACCCTCCTGTGTCTCGCCGTCGCCCATAAGCACATACACCTTGTGCGGGTCGCCGTCGAGCCTCTTGGCCAGAGCGTGACCGAGGGCGGTAGAGAGACCCTGACCCAACGAGCCGGAAGCCACACGCACGCCGGGGATGCCCTTTACAGGTGTGGGATGCCCCTGAAGACGCGACCCTATGGCGCGGAACGTGGCCAGCTCGCTCACGGGGAAGTAGCCGTTACGGGCCAACACGCTGTACCACACGGGCGATATGTGTCCGTTCGAGAGATAAAAGACATCCTCGCCCTTGCCGCTTACAGTGAAGGCGGCGGGAGAGTGTTTGAGAACCTCGAAATAAAGGAAAGTCATTAGGTCGGCCGTACCCAAAGAGCCGCCCGGATGTCCTGAGGCGGCGGAGGCCACCATCCGGATGATGTCTCGTCTGACCTGGGTGGAGAGACGTGCGAGTTCCGTATTATCCATTATGCCGTTATGATTTTTCAGTATTACAAAGATACTCTTTTTTCATCACGTGCGAAAATCCGAAGCCGTTTTAATGTTACCTCGACACCCGAGCTATCGAGATAGCATCCACCCGTTTCTCTTTACTGCCATGAATTTCCCGACCAAAAAGGAATCGCATCCGCAACATAAAAAAGCCTTGTCGGTTGACGATAATTGAAAATAAATCGTAATTTTGTAGCACAATAACACTTTAAAGCAAAAACAGTATAGAGACAACTAAAACAACAGACATATCAGAATAGCGTTTTGCTATATTCAGGCTTTCGAAATTACCACAAAAAGAGGCACCTATGGATATTGCAATGCTCGCATTGGCGGGCTTGTTTTATCTTGGTGCAAGGTTGTGGTAAACCTCGAAAGCGGATAGAATAGGTCCGCTTTTTTATTGCATTTACCACAACCTAAATATATAACTTAAAACCAAACGATTATGTTACGGAAAATTCAAACTGACATGTCGGCTACGAGCACCGGTAGCGCAATGGCACCCAAAGACCGCCCAAAGAACATGGCAAGAATGAGTGGCATCATTAAAACGGCGACGGTGGCCGTTTTGTTATTATGCACCTTTATGCAGGCTTGCAAAGACAAAGAGGAGTACGAGGAGGAGTACACCACGCTATCTGCGCCCACAAACGTTAAGGCCGAACAGGCGGAAGAGGGGATAAAGGTGTCGTGGGACCCGGTAGACGGAGCGACCCAATACTATCTTTACGTAAAAACCGCTAATAGCAATAACTTTAACAAATACGACTCCACTACCGATAATTATATCGTGTATAAGACAGACCTAAACGATTCGTACGGATTTTATGTGTGTGCTTATTGCAGCGCCTACTTTTATGATAAATACGGAAACATTTCTTCCGGTTTAGGTCCCCAAAGCGAGACAATATATTTCACCCTCGACAATCCTGACAACGACATTCATGTTCCTACCGGCCTGACGGCCAAACAGGTTAAAGAGAGGATATATATTTCATGGGACCCCGTGAAAACGGCCGATAAATATATGGTGGAATGGTCTACTAGCGAGAGCACTAAAACTGGTACGGCTTCATCTAACGAGGGCTTTTACATTTATAATCTGACCGATGGCACTAAATACTCCTTCAGGGTAAGGGCATGCCGCAAAAACGAATACACCCAATGGAGCGACCCCGTATCGTGTACATATAGCGCACCCGGCGGCGGGTCGGCCTCGGGGCTGTATATGGGGGTGATAGGCTTCAGTGACGCTCTCCAGACGAAACCCATTACTCGGTTGATCTATGACAATTACTGGGACAACAACGTCTCCTCATTCAAATCGTTCATAAACAATTTGGTAGCTGATAGAAATACCTCTATCTATTATGCGGTGGACAATGCCATCAATGCCTTGGAAAATGCCGAGATGCCGGAAGACTTGAACAACGTCTCGATAGTGACATTTACGGACGGACTCGATAACACGTCGACAGTCAATACCCAATACGACACCCAAGAGGCCTACCGCGACGCCGTCAAGGCCCGTATTCTTAACACCAAAATAGGCAGAGTCCCGATAAACGCCTACTCGGTGGGGTTTGATGGCACGGTCTCCGCGACCGACAAGGAAGACTTCCATAATACGCTTGTCGCTATGGCAAGTAATGACGAAAATGCCTACATGGTGTCGGATATGGACGAAGTGAACAAAACATTCAAAATACTAGCCGACTCTCTTCATAAAGAGAACAAAAACGAAAAACTAAAACTAACAATCCCCTCAGGATTAAACAGCGGCACCAAGATGCGCTTCACTTTCGACGTCACCGGCGAAACTCCATCGGACGTAGCGGCATCGAAAGTCTATATCGAGGGTACATGGCGCAAGCCAAATATTCTCGAAGACATAGAGTACCATGAAGTGAAAACAAGTAGCGGCAAGACTCTGACCGGCGCTCAGGAAGAGGGGAAGGCATCTACCATTTTCTTATTCTCTGATTTTGATTCCAGTGAAACTTTGGCGAAGAATGTGAAATTTTGGTATATGAAAAATAAAGACTGGCAATGCGACATAGAATCAACAAATGCGGGCATTGCAGAGTCGGTTATAGAAAACAGAAGCGCCGTCGTGATGCTCGTTTTGGACTGCACCACATCATTGGGCGAAAATTTTGTGAAAATGAAAAATACCGCAACCGAATTCATAGATGTTTTGACCACGAAGTAGATGTAACTTAAATCTACTTAACCTAAGCGACTGTCCGGTGCGGGGGTACATACTCCGGCATCGGATAGTTTTTTTGTGACAAAGAGGGCCTTTCGGCTCCGCTTTCTCGCAGTGGTTTACAATATTGGGCAATATACACGGGTTATGTCCGGATTTCGGCTTAACGCCAACACGGCTTACTTTCTTCTCTTTCGCTATATTCAACTCCGTCGCGCACCCTCAAAAGCCGCCCCTTATCGTTAGGCCCGTACAACGACAGCACGCAATCCCCGGCCCGGAACTCCGTTATCCTGTCGTCCGCAGACACTATCGCACCTCTACGACTACCGTACTCCGCTATGTCGAACAGAAGCCCCCTCATGTCGGGCTTCTCCTCGCGGGGCGGTTCGACGGCATCCTCCTCACAGGCGGTGTTGAAGAAATTGCCGGTGGCTATGGCCCGTTGCACTATCACGGGGCAGACGTTGTCGCACATGCCGCAGTTAAGACACAGGTCGACATTCACCACGGGACGAAGCCATCCGCTCTCGTCCGTGACCAGCCGTATGCACCGCCGCGGGCAATGCTCCGCACAGGCGCCGCAACCCGTACAATCGTCCTTTGTCCTTACATCTATCATAGCGGATGCAAATATAGTCAATCACAACTACAATTCGGGACGGCAAACCGAATCTTTAATAAGATAACTATCGAGGAAAATTCAGAAGAACCGCATAATATGGTCCCTTTTAAACAGAGAGGCTTGTCTTTATATAATAGCCGGAGTCTGCGGGGGAACACGCCACGCGACGGACATAAGATATGGCTCAGAGACCTTTAGTCAATAACGCTTATGGATCCACTCTCACTCGCGAGCCTCTGTGTGGCGGGAAAATTTTCGCCCACCGCAAGGCGTAACCACCGCGAAATGTGCCCACCGCGAGGTGCGCCTACCGTGAGATATACCTACGTGAGATATACCCCACCCCGAGGCATACACGCTACAATATGCGGGCCGCTTATACTCCGGCTACGCTCCAAGCCCGCCGAATGAGAGGGCGGACTACTCCCCCTCGACAAGCGTCACCTTGACAAGTTCTATCTTATTGGCGCTCATCTTGAGCATTCTGAAGCGGAAGGGCGATATTGCAATCTCCTCGTGCGGTTTGGGTATCCCCTCGTTGTGGTATATGATGTACCCGGCCAGAGTATCGTACTCGTCGCTGACCGGAATACCGAGAGAGTATTTCTCGTTTATGTAGTCCACCTCTAAACGACCGGACAATATCCAGTCGCCGTCGGCCGTGACCTTCTCCACCAAGTGTCTGTTGTCGTGCTCGTCCTCTATCTCGCCGAATATCTCTTCGAGTATGTCCTCCAATGTGACCATGCCGGCCGTGCCTCCGTACTCGTCGAGCACTATGGCCATCGCACGCCGGTTCTTGGTTAGTATTCCGAGCAGCTTTTGGGCTGTCATGGTCTCGGGCACGTAGGTGACGGGGCGCAACATCTGCTTGACCGAAGAGGGCGAGCCGAGCAGATCCTTGATATTGACATAGCCTATTATGTGGTCTATGCTCCCGCTGAAGACCGGCAGACGCGAATATTTGGTCTCTATGAACTTCTTCTTGACATCGGCCACGGTGTCGTCTATGTCTACGGCCTCTATCTCTATGCGCCTCAACATACAGTCGCGCACCGAGGTATCGGAGAAATCGAGCGCCTTCTGAAACATCTTCATCTCGGCCTCCGACGCCTCGCCGGCCTCACCCGATATGTCCTCCACGAGATCGGCCAGATCGGTCTTGTCGAACTGCGACCCCTCGTGCTCGCGTTTTATATTGAACCCCAAAAGACGCATGATGCCTCGCGACAACAGCGTGGTGAACTTGGATATGGGCCAAAACACGAACCACAGCAGATAGACCACCGGCGCAAAGGTACGGTAGTAAAAGTTGGGATTGCTCTTGAAGATACTCTTGGGCAGAAACTCGCCCGTAAATATTATTATGACCGTAGATATGACGGTCTCACAGAGAAGCGTGTTGCCCGTGAAATCGAACCACCGTACGGCCAACTTCATTATCAGACTGCTCATCGTTATGGAGTAGATGACCAGCGCTATGTTGTTGCCTATGATGATGGTGGATATGTAGTCGCCCGGCATACGCGAGAAGAAGCCCGCTATCTTGTTGAAGAGCTTGCTCTGTTTCTTGTCTATCTCCAGACGCAACTTGTTGGACGACAGGTAGGCTATCTCCATTCCCGAGAAAAAGGCCGAGAATACGAGAGCCACCGCTATCACTATTATGTCGCTGACAATATCGTTCATAAACTTACCTTGCCTCCTCAGGTGCGGTTTGCCTTGTGGTGTCGACGAAAAGACGCCCCTTCGTGTTAAGGAAGCGGACGTTATTGAGCTGTCCGTCCGACTCGAAGCCGCTACCTTGCGTTATCTCGTCGCCGTCTATCACCTTGGTGTCCACGTTGGAATATATCTTGTCGGCCATCTCGTCCCAGAACAGCTGCTCAGTATATAGCTCCTTGCCGTTCTCGTCGTTGCCGAACACATTACCCTTGGCCTCCCACAACCGCTTCTTCTCCAGATATTTGGCATAGTCGGCCACAAGAGACGACTTGCGTTTGCCATCCGCATCGAAAGTCTCCACATGCACCCCCTCGTTGAAAATCATGTACGGCTCGTCGTCGAACTCGTAACGCTCCATACGCGGGGTGGTGAACTTATACTCCATCTTGCCGTCCTCGTAATAGGTTATGGAGAGCGAGTCGCTCACGAGCGAGGGGACCTTCTTGTAGTCGGTTATCACCACGTCGGCGGCCACCTTCGACGAGCCGCAACCCGTAATAAAGATAGCACTCCCGACAATCAGGAGTGCTACCGACAGGTTATGTTCTAACAGTGCCATGCAGTGTTATTTGGTACGAATCGTAGTGGTGCCCGAGAGCCATCCGCACGATACGTTGTAGCTGTCGCCCTTGCTGAGGGTGCGGAAGAAGACCTCCTCGTTAGAGGGGAAGTATGCGGGATAGGTGGCTATAGCCTTGTTGATGACCTCGAGCTGAGCGGGGTCGGTGACATGCTCGCGGGCACGGAGCATCTGGTCGTACACGAGGCAGAAAGCCATCTGACGCTCGAAGCCCGAGCACTGCGAAGTGCCGTTGGCGTAAGCCTGTGCCAGAAGGAAGTATGCCAAACCGTTCTCGGAGTCGTTGGCGATAGCCTTGCGGGCATACTCGGCAGACTTGCGGCCGTTCTCGGCTATGAGGGCCACACCTGAAGCGCGCACGGCGTAGTTGGCCTTGACCTCGGGGTTCTGCTCCAGCTCTATGGCCTCGTCGTAGAACTGGTAAGCCTTCTCCATATTCTTGATTTCGGCGTAGTTGCCGGCTATGATAACGGCAGCCTCGGCGGTAGGCTCCAGAGCGTAGAGCTTCTCGCCAACCTCTGCGGCGAACGCGCTCTTGCACTCGTTACGGCTCAGGTAACGGGCTATCTTCTTGACAAGGTCGAGATTATCGGGATCGGACTCGAACTGCGTCTTGAATATCTTCTCGAGGTTATCGCACGTAGCGGCGCCGCTCTGTATGAAGAGGGCGTCGATCACACCGGCCACCTCGTCTTTCTGTGTCTTGTCGCTCTTGAGAACCACTACCACGAGCTTGTCATACTCGTTGAGAAGAATCTCGGTCTCGACATCGTCGTTCTTGTAACCCTCTACCAACGCGTTGAAGTAACCCTGCGCGAGGTTGAGATCGATATTGTCGCCCGAAGCCTCTATGGCTGCGGTAGAGTGTTTGATTATATCGTCTATCTCGGTGGGACGGTAGTTGATGAAGTCCTTGGCCTTTTCGGAATAAATGTATCCCTTGCCACGGGTAGGATGGTCTCCGAACTGCTCGGCACGCATGTCGTAGACGGTGAGCAGGCTGTCGATATAACGTACGCGGTCCTCTCTGGTGCGCGCGGTGGCTATCTTGTTTTTATATATGGTACCGCCCATGATGTAGAGGTTCTGACCTATGGCGGGAGCATCCTTTGCCAACTCGTTGAAATATTTGGAAGCGAGGGCCCAATCTTTCTGACGGAACGCGTCGTTGAGATAGTTGTACTTGAGCACGTTCTCCTTGCGCTCCTCGGGAGTATCGCCGTATTTCTCGAACTCCGGCGAGCTGTAATCCTGGGCGGACGCCACCCCTGCTATCACCGCGAAAGCGGCAGCCAATGAAAATAATCTGAATTTCATTTCTGTTATTTTTACTTTGAATTTACCTTTTCCTTACAGGAGCGACAACTTATTCGCACTCCCGCTCATACCGACAAAGATATGAATTTATTCATAAATATACGCCTTTTCGCACATAATTTAACATCATTGAAGCAAAAAGGCTTAAAAAACTGCGAAATAGGCGTCAAAAAAGCAAGCGGACCAAACCTGAAACCGCCCTATATCATGCCAATGGAATAGGATGCCATCACCGGACAGCCCCTGCATACTATAAGGGAATTACCCTAAAGCCGCACACACGACAGACTATTGCAACAGCCCCGCCGTGACTCCGGGCACATAAAAGAAAGGTGCCGATAAGATCTTATCGACACCTTTTGTCGGGGTGACTGGATTCGAACCAGCGGCCACACGCCCCCCAGACGTGTACTCTAACCGGGCTGAGCTACACCCCGTAGCTGTTTTACGGGTGCAAATATAGACTGTTTGTTCCTATTGTGCAAATATTTTCTTCCGTTTTTTACCTTTACAAGCGCAATCAGCTACAACACAACCACTTACCCCCTCGCACGTTGTAACACGGCCAAATCCTCGAAAAACGACGGATATGACTTGTCCACCGCCTCGGCACCGTCTATGGTTATGGGGCTATCGGCACGCAATGCGCTCACGGCTATCGACATAGCCATACGGTGATCGCCGTGACTCGACAGGGTCATGCCACCCTTTACGGGGCCGCCGCATACTATTAGGGCGTCGTCGTAGGAGCCGTCTATGCGTATGCCCATGGCATCGTAGAGGTCGATGAGCACTTTGGCCCTGTCGCTCTCCTTGTGGGTGAGACGGCCCGTACCCAAGAGGGTGCTTTCGCCCTCGCATCCTGCGGCCAGAGCCACCAATGCGGGGAAGAGGTCGGGGCAGTCGGTGGCGTCGAACGAGAAGCAGTTGACCGGGGAGCGTTCCACCGTCACCTGATCCCACTCTATGGATATGCGTGCTCCGGCATAGTCGAGCGCTTCGAGTATCGCCTTGTCGGCCTGCAACGACCGTCCGTGCAGGTTACCCACCGTCACCTTGCCCGACAAGGCCCCCGCCACCAACAGACACGAGGCCCCGCTCCAGTCGCCCTCGACGTTGTAGCACTGCGGCCTGTAGCGTTGTCCGCCCTTGACAAGGAAACGACGGTAGTCCTCGTTCTCCACGCGCACGCCGAACGACTGCAACACATCGCACGTCATGTCTATATATGGGCGCGAGGCGAGGTTGTCGACAGTTATAACCGAGTCGGCCGCCACCAAAGGCAAAGCCGTGAGCAACCCCGAGAGGAACTGCGAGCTGACACTGCCGTCCACCGTCACCTCGCCGCCACGTATCGGCCCGCAGACGGTGAGGGGCAGATGTCCGTCGCAGGTGTCGACGGTAGCCCCGAGCGCACGTAACGGCACCTCCATCATCTCTACCGGACGCGACATTATCGACCCGTGACCCGTTATGACCATGGGGCGCGACACCAATGCGGCGACAGGGGTGAAAAGGCGTGTGGAGAGCCCCGACTCGCCTATCGACAAGGTATCGGACACGGGCGAGGGCGACGAACAGCCCACTATCGAGACATCGCCGCCGCTCCTCGTCACCGAAGCGCCGAGCGACGCCGCCACCGACAAAGCCGCCTCGGTATCGTTGCAACCGCCTATGTTGCGAAGAATCGACTCTCCGTCGGCCAGTGCGGCTACGGCTATGGCGCGCTGGGCGTAACTCTTGGATGAGGGGGCCGTGACACTTCCCGATACGGACGACGGCGATACGGTCTTTTGCATGATGTGCATATTTTAGATTTTCCCCCGGACATTGCACCGCATCAATAAAGAGGCGGGGCGTTTCTCAGGCTCGTCCGGGAGATTGCATGACGCAAAAGTAGTTTTTATATTCCACAAAAACGTAACGGAGGGTCAAAATCGGACACAAATATTTACGGCACTCCCGAGAACGGCCACTCGCTTACGGACTCCAAAATGGACCGCCTTATATGCAGAGGAGAGAAAAAATCATATATTTGCATGATATAAACGATACGGTTGAACGGACAGGGCACCAAGGACGACCTTTTGCAGGCCGCATACCGCCCGTAAATATCTATTGCGATACCGCATCCGGATCGGTTATGCTTATAATGTTGTAATTCAAACGCACACGATGTTCGTAACGAAAATACTCGGAGAGATAGGCAGTTACATGATGCTGATGCGCAAAGTGTTTCAGCGTCCCGTGAAGCGGCAGGTGTTCCGTCGCCAGCTCTTCGACGAGATGGAGAAGTTGGGCCTCAACTCCATAGGCATAGTGGCCGTCATATCGGTGTTCATGGGCGCAGTGGTGGCCCTGCAGATGGCTATAAATCTGGAGTCGCCGTTTCTGCCCAAATATCTGATAGGCTACGCCACGCGCGAGTCGCTCATACTCGAGTTCAGCTCCACGATAGTGGCCCTGATACTGGCCGGCAAGGTGGGGTCGAACATAGCCTCCGAGATAGGCTCCATGCGCATCACCGAGCAGATAGACGCCCTCGAGATAATGGGGGTCAACTCGGCCAACCACCTGATACTGCCCAAGATAATAGCCGCCATGATCTTCTTCCCCTTGCTCACGCTCATGAGCATGTTCGTGGGGGTGTTGGGCGGTTATTTCATAGTATTCACCGTAGACATGATGACGCCGGACGACTTCATGACCGGTCTTCTGAGCGACTTCCGCCCATATCTCGTACTCTACGGCGTCACCAAGATGGTGGTGTTCTCGTTCATCATCACCTCTGTGTCGTCGTTCTACGGCTATTACGCCAAGGGCAACTCGCTGGAGGTGGGACGCTCCAGCACGCAGGCGGTGGTTTCGAGCACGATAGTGGTGCTCATATTCAACGTGATATTAACCAAGCTCTTCTTTACATACTAAGAGGGCGCAACGCAAGGCACAGATGATCAAAGCCGAACACGTATCGAAGCAGTTCGACGGGCGCACGGTGCTCGACGATGTCACCGCCACGTTCGAGACAGGCAAGACCAACCTGATAATAGGACAGAGCGGCTCGGGCAAGACGGTATTTCTCAAGTCGTTGGTAGGGTTGCACGATATCGACGGCGGCCGCATATATTACGACGACATCTGTTACAGCTCTCTCGACTTCAAGGCGAAGAAAGAGGTACGCAAACAGGTGGGCATGCTCTTTCAGGGCGGGGCGCTCTTCGACTACTCCACCGTGGAGGAGAACGTCAAATTCCCGCTCGACATATTCACCGACCTCTCCGAGAGCGACAAGCTCGACATCGTCAACGAGACCCTCAAACGCGTACGCATAGAGAACGCCCACAAGCTCTACCCCTCCGAGATAAGCGGCGGCATGGTCAAACGCGTATCCATAGCGCGCGCCATAGTGATGAAGCCCCGTTACCTCTTCTGCGACGAACCCAACTCCGGGCTCGACCCGCTCACCTCCATAGTGATAGACAACCTCATAAAGGAGATCACCGAGGAGTACGGCATCACCACTATAATAAACACCCACGACATGAACTCCGTGATGGAGATAGGCGACACGGTGGTATTCATCTATCAGGGCAAATTATGGTGGCGCGGCAACAAAGACGACATACTGATGAGCGACAACAAGGAGCTGAACGACTTCGTATTCGCCTCGGCCATGGCAAAGAGGGCGCGCAAAAACATGTAAGAGCCGGCAAGTGCCGGTCGGGTAGGTCGTTTAGCCTGAAGTCAGGAGGTTATTTGAAATTTAAACGAAACATCTCTTGAAGTCGCTTTACGGCTATTTCTTTTACTTACGAGACATAAGACCAGAAAAACGGCACGGAGACAGGCCTCGATAAATCTCATTAATCAACAGCGTCTTAAGACATTCTCATAAAAGGCATGAACAGCACAGGAAGACTTTTCAGAGTATCCGTATTCGGAGAATCGCACGGCGTAAAGGTCGGAGCGGTAATAGACGGCATACCGGCCGGGATAACGCTCTGCGAGGATGATTTTCTCGCCGACCTCGACCGTCGACGGTCGGGAGCGCGCGGCACCACCCCCCGCAAGGAGTCCGACGCCCCGCACATAGTGAGCGGCCTTTTCGAGGGGCGCACCACCGGAGCACCATTGACGGTGCTGTTCGACAACGAGAACACCCGTAGCGGCGACTATTCGGAGCTGGTAAGCCATCCCCGCCCGGGACACTCCGACTTCGTGGCCCGTGTCAAATACGGCGGATGCAACGACTATCGCGGCGGCGGCCACTTCTCCGGACGCATCACCCTCGGGCTGGTGGCTGCGGGCGTTGTAGCCAAGAAGATACTCGCTGCCCGAGGCGTGACGGTATCGGCACGTATTACGGAGCTGGGTGGCGAACGCGACCGTTTCGACGAAGCGATAGAGAGGGCCGTAAGAGACGGCGACTCGATAGGAGGCATAGTAGAGTGCACGGTCTCGGGCGTACCTGTCGGATGGGGCGAGCCGTTCTTCGACTCTGTGGAGAGCCGTCTGTCGCATCTGCTCTTCTCGATACCGGCAATACGCGGCGTGGAGTTCGGTGACGGTTTCGCATCAGCCTCTCAGAGAGGATCGGAGCACAACGACAGACTATCCGACGCCGCGGGACACACCTTTACCAACCATGCCGGCGGCATCAACGGCGGCATCACCAACGGGAACGACATAGTGTTCAGAATAGCCGTAAAGCCCACCTCGAGCATATCCGCCCCGCAGACGACATACGACTTCGACTCCGGCAAAGCGGAACCGTTGGTGGTGAAAGGACGCCACGACGCCTGCATAGCGTTGCGCGTGCCGGTAGTGGCGGAGGCCGCCGCCGCCGTGGTACTGACCGACTTTATGTTGGTGGCACGGGGGTATGGGCAGTAGAACGGCACAGGATATGCCGTAAGGGTCTATCGACATAAAAACACCACAACGGGGTCAAGATCGACTGTACGTTGTGGTGCTTTTTAATATGGACTTCATGCCGATATGTCGGGAGATTTATCCTCGTTCTGTATCAATCAAACCATTGCCCCCATATCATTCCAAATCATCCTCTTTAACGGACAAAACTAAAGGAAGAGACCCCGACCCGCCCACGACACTTTCGGCATCGTGCTGTTTCATCAAACAGGCATTCCATTTATTGATGAAGTAGGATTCTTTGTTTGCGGGATAGTTGGCTCTTATGACATATTTTACGCATTTATAGCTTTAGTCCCCAAAAGTTAACCGTTTCATAATCGTATGATTTTCTTATCCCGGGGACTGTTTGCTTGTTCAGGTCATAAACTCCGGCCCTCATACTTCGAAATATTGTAATCGTAATGCCAACTCCCATTACCCTAGTTTCCGTAAGACAGGCGGTTTGATATTTGTATTGATTTCACGATTATAAAGTTCATTATTCTTATTCTGGTAAAAAGCATAATCTTGAGCCGACACTTGTATTCCCTGATGAAATGGAAATATTTATATCAGAATATAGTAGACCGCAACGCTCTCCATAATCTGCTCTGCCACCCAAAATGATAGCTTTTTGTTCAGTGGTTGCCCTAAGATAAGTGAAGAAGTAATCGCAAAAATAGGTTGAAGAACCTCCGCCTACTGCCGACGGCATATTTTCGCCGTGTTCGCCAATCATCAAAGTTTTTATATAGCCTGCCTCACGCGGTAAATCCCCTATCTTCTCGTAGTCGGTATAGTCATTACTCTGAAACTTTGCAGGATCACTACATACGTAAAATTCACTAACTCCTCCCTCTATATTACCCTGAGTATTACATTTACAACCATCTGTAAAACTCCAAATATGGCCAAATGGATTTTCGAGACCTCTATATGACGGTACTGAAACTGTATTGAAAACGGAACCGTCCGAAGCGGGCATTTCATAATCGACAACTCCTGTCCTATTACCGAGAATATTAGTATGACCGCAAGGAACGAAAGGATTGACCGAATTGTATGTATTCCAATCGGCATCACTCAATGTAGTAACACCTTCGCCTAATCCGCCCTGCTTGTATCCCTCGCTTGTAGGCTTTGCATTATAACCAAGTTGGCAGTTGAAGTTCGCATACTCGACGGCGTAAAGCCAAAAGCAAGTCTTTTGCACTTCATAAAGGTCGCAATTCCAACCGGCACCGTTCTTTCCGGCAATACCTCGATTACGAGCATATTTCCGGAAGTTGGCAAACGAAACACTCGTAACAGGTTTTCCTAAGACACTCCTATATGTTCCATCCCAAGCTGACATACCTGACGAATTAACGCCGCCCCTAAAAGCTTCCGAAGTGTTCTCTACGCTTGCAAGTTTCGGTGTGGATGTTACGGTACGATCCAAGGTCGCTTCATAAGCCGAACGGTAGGTAAGCGGAACAAAGTGAAAGCCGGATAACTTTCTCTCCGAAAGAAGACAACGACATTTTGTACCTTCAATCTCGAACTTGCGATAATGTGCCGGTATCTCTACCATTATCTGACCGTCTGTTCCGTCAAGGTTGGCCGGATCTCCGTTCTCTTTCTTTGTACTGTCGTTTGCGTCGAGATAGTAAGCGACGTCTCCGTCATCGCATAAGACGCAGCGACGCATCTTGTTTTGAATCGGCAAAGAGACATGAAGCTCCGGCTGACCTATTCGGGTACAGGCTGAATCCGCTATATTAGAATCCCACTCAATGCCGTAATATTGGTTTTCAAGAATACACAACTCTCTTATTTTATCTGCATATTCCCTGAACGGAATATCGCCGCTCATATCAACCCCTTTCTCTACCAAAGCGTCTCTTATGGCATCTTTAGTTCCACTGAGGTATGCCAGCTTATCTGTTGTCGTCGTCATATCTTCTATCTTGGCTGTTCTCCGTTTATATGGTCGAGTACGGTGTCAATGTTCCCGATTGCCTCGTGGAAGCGTAATTCTAGCTCTGCTTCGGCGGCTGTGGCACGGGCTATCTCGTCGTCTATATCCGCACGGGCGTCGTCGAGCCTTGTCTGCAGGGTGTCTATCTCGCCCTGCTGACGCTCGTCCAACTCCTCTATCTCTT
>CAMWRR010000014.1 GCA_947176715.1 uncultured Rikenellaceae bacterium
CTTCTCGTCGGCCGCGTCAGATGGGTATACGAGCCTGGTTTTATTGCCGTGTCCCATCGGCGGTTAAAAACGGATAAAAAACGCGGGACACGACCATTCTCTTTTTCGTCGCCCGGGAAATTATCGAGATATGTGAAACATGGGAAAGGAGGGTGCGGGGTATGCGCACGTTCCGTTGTCCCTCTATTCCGACAGCTCGTTGAAATTTCCTAAGTTTCAGAAAGCAAGAATAAAGTCGGCGTTTTTTATCTTCGGCCGTAGCCTCCGCCTCGGGAGGAGCGACCTTCAGATGCCTGCGCCTCTATGACGTTAGGCATCATTGCGATAATAAAACAGGTTCGTTGTTAGAATATGTCGGCTGTTTTCCCCGGAGCCGGCAATCCCGGGTTCCAATCCGTTGCGATATTCGTAACGGTTGTATGCGTTGCATCTTTCGCGGAGAGAGGCTGTTAATCGTTCTCACCCGGTTTCTTAACCAAGTCGAAAAATCCGCTTATCTCCTGCTGGTCGATGGCTTGACGCACGTTGAAGCGTTTTATCTGGTCTTCGTAGCCTTGTCTTGTCACCTTTATTTCTATCTGCACGTTATGCGAGTTCTCGTAGGTGAGGCCCTGTATGTTGAACGAGCGGGTCTCCTCGTAGGGGATAGTGCCGAGGTAGAGCTCGTTGGTGTTCTTGACCTCCAGCGGTGCGTTCGATACCACTCGCCAGAAGATACGTGCACCTCGCGGCTCCGAATCGAAGAACCAGCGTACCACGGTCCCCTCCAAAGAGGTTACGCCGGGGGTGTCACGGGTGACGCGTTCCTGTTCGGACTTGACAGGTGCCGTGGGGTCGTAATTCAAGGCATACGGAATTTTTGTCATATTGATAGGGTAATATTTGGAAACAGGTTTCATCATAGCACCGGTACCAGCATCGACACCGAAGCCTATTACGCCACCAAACAATAGGTTCAATAATGACACTCCATTGAATTTTTTGTTGATTGTAAAAGAATACGGCTCGTATCCTTGTGCTTTCGCGATTACATGACTATCCTTGAACCCGCGTTTTATTTTTGTCTCGAACGGGAGAACCACATTGTTGTACTTTTTATCGTCCACCGTTAGGTCGACAGGTTCGTGCATAGTATTACTAGTGAACGTCACTTTCGATTTGGAACCGTTGAACATCGTTGCGCATGACGATATAAGCAATATCGTCATTGTCGTCAAAAGAAATTTTTTCATACTTTTTATGGATTGCTCGTCCCAAAGCGATACAGGTTAGTTATAAGACACAAAAAACGTGGGACATAACTTTCAATTCGCTTTCTGAGGTCTTAGGATACCTATGCTGTCGAATAAAAGTAAAAGCCCACGTTAGACGTGAGCGTTTACGCTTTTACTCTCGACAGCTAATGAAATTTCCTAAGTTTCAGAAAGCAAGAATAAAGCTAACGCTTTTTATGTGTTTAGGCGCCCGTATATCGGTGCCGTAATGTTTTCTTATCAGTAGTGTCTCGTTATTTTGTCATAGGCAATGCGTATGTTGGTTTGCGACAAATATAGTATAAAAAATAATCTTCGCAAAAGTTGAAATATGTTTGTCGTGTTTAAGTGGCTAGTAGTCAGGGTGATATAGCCGCGAACTGTGCAGCTGTGTCTGTTGTTGAAAGGTTATGTTACGGGAGCCGATTCCGCGAGAATTTCGGGAAAGTTTGATAAGTGAGGATTGTTAAAATGTCAGTCCCGGAATGGTTGGCGCGCACGGACCGTAAGAGCGGCGGTGGTGCGGAGTGAGGCCGTGTTCGGCTATGGCTCGCAGGTGTTCGGCTGTGGGGTATCCGCTGTTGCGTTCCCAGCCGTAGTGCGGGTATCTCTCGGCCAGAGCGGTCATATAGTCGTCGCGGAATGTCTTGGCCAGTACGGATGCGGCGGCTATGCCGGCTATCTTGCCGTCGCCCTTTACGATGCACTCGAACGGTATGTCGAGGTCGCTACGGAAACGGTTGCCGTCTATGAGCAGCAGTTCCGGCTTGGTCGACAGGGCCTTTACGGCCAGCGACATGGCTTTGAACGAGGCGTTGAGGATGTTTATGCGGTCTATCTCCGAGGGCGACACCGAGGCCGCCGCCCATGCCGTCGCCTCCTTTATGATAACCTCGCGCAGGGCATACCTCCGTTTGGCGGTCAGCTTCTTGGAGTCGTCGAGCAGCTCGTCGGCGAAATCATCGGGCAGAATCACCGCCGCCGCGAAGACAGGCCCCGCCAACGGACCCCGCCCCGCCTCGTCGCATCCGGCCTCAACGACTCCGCTATGTAAACGTGCTGTCAGCATGTCGCAAAAATAGCAAATATTGTTTCCCGGCGAAAGTCTTGCGACGAGATATGAAACAAGGCTTCCGGCTCGCCAATCTCCGTAATGCCGGCAGGAGTATGTCCGTACGGCTCATCCGAGTCTGAACATCCTCTCCGCATTGGCGGTGGTGGCTGTCTCCACTTCGGCGACGGAGCACCCCTTTATCTCGGCTATCTTGGCGGCTATGAGGGGTATGTTGGCGCTCTCGTTGCGTCGGCCCCTGTGCGGTACCGGCGAGAGGTAGGGGCTGTCGGTTTCGAGCACTATGTCGTCGAGGGACATAGCCGCCACCGCTTCGGGTAGCCGGGAGTTATTGAATGTGACGGTGCCTCCTATGCCGAAGAGAAAGTCGCCCGTCTCCTTTATGGCGAGGTAGTCGTCGACGGTGCCTGCGAAGCCGTGCATCACGCCTCTCAGCCTTCTGTCGCGGCGCAGTAACTCTATCATGGGGCCGAACGCCTCGCGGGTGTGTATGATGAGCGGCAGACCGTATGTGCGCGACAGCTCGAAGTGGCGCGACAGTATCTCCGTCTGCCGGTCGATGGTCTCGGGTGTCCAGTGCATGTCGAGTCCGCATTCCCCTATGGCGACGTATCGTCCGGCACCGTCACGCAGCCTGTTCTCCGCCTCGCTCATGTCGCCCTGTTCGGTGGGGTGCAGCCCTATGGTGGGGTAGAGTATGCCGGGATAACGGGCGGCCAGACGCTCCATGTCGTCGTAGCTTTCGGGCGATATGGCGGGCATTATCATCTTGCCTACTCCGGACTCAGTGGCGCGGACTATCACGCTCTCTATGTCGGCCTCGAACTCGGGGGCGAAGAGGTGGGTGTGGGTGTCTATATACATGTGGCTTATCTATTTTGCGGTAATTATATCTTTTGGACCTTTTATCAGGCAGACCTTCGGGTTTTTACCTGTCAGAGAGCTGTTCTTGTCCGTTTTGCATTTTTAAATGAATTATGTTCACTGGTATATTGTATCTATGATCTTTCAACCTCCTCAAAGTTGCTGTGTTCACTTCTATGCGAGAGCATAACTCCGGTTGTAGTTTATCAAAGAGGGGACTGTGTTAGTCTCTTTCTTCAACCTCCCCAAAGTCGCTGTGTTCGCTTCTATACGAGAGTGTAACTCCGGTTGTAGTTTATCAAAAAGGGGACTGTGTCCCCTCCCCCTATCGGAGTTTTATGTACATCATTCCTTTGATGGCTTTTATGATTCCGTGCAGTTGCATCATGGTCAGGGCCTTGGATGCTTCTGCTACGCTCAACCCCGACCTCTCCACCAAGCTCTCCTTGTCTATCTCCTCGCCGCTGTCGAAGGCGTCGTATAGGGCTTGCTCCTGCGGCGTCAGCGATAGGAACGGCAGCTCCTTGACGGCGGTGCGGTCGTCGTGCCACCCCATGACGGAGGCAATGTCACCGCCGCATACGCATAGGTTGGCTTTGTCGGAACGTATGAGCGAGATGCACCCCTCGAACGACTGGTCGGTGGCGCGTCCGGGGGCGGCGAACACCTCGCGGTGATAGCTGTCGGCTATGTCGGCGGTAACGAGCGAGCCACTTTTTGCCGGACTCTCTGCCACGAACAACGCCTCCGACATGCCCGCCACTATGCGGTTGCGTGCGAGGAAGTTGGGCGGCAGAGGGGCGGTGCCCGAGGGGTACTCGGTCACGATGGCTCCGTGCTCCTCTATGATGCGCCGGGCAAGGTCGCGGTGTTGCGACGGGTAGATGGTGTCGAGTCCGTGAGCTACCACCGCCACGGTGACAAGACCGTTCTCGAGTGCGGCACGATGGGCTACGCCGTCTATGCCGTAGGCCAGGCCGCTTACTATCACCGTCTTGCCCGACATGGCGGCCAGCTCCTCCACCACCTTGCGCGTTACGGCCTCGCCGGCGGCGCTCATTCGGCGGGTGCCTACCACGCCTACGTAACGGTTGCCGTGGGCGGTGAAGTCGAAGTCGCCCTTGACATATATCAGCGACGGTGCGTCCGGTGTGTCGCGCAGGAGGGCGGGGTAGTCGTCGCCGGTGAACGGTATGACCCTTATGCCCCACCGCTCGGCGAATTCCAGTTGACGGTCGGCGGCCTCGTAGGCGGAGCACGACACTATCTTGTCGGCTATGCGTGGGGCGAGGCCCGCCCGTTCGGTGAGGTCGTCGCGCGAGGCCGCCAGTATCTCGGCCGCCGACGGGTAATAGTCCCACAGGTGCACGAGCGTGGCCGGCGGCAGATGCAACAGCGATAGCGCTATGTCGTCCCTTATCATCGTCTCAGCCCTTTGAAAAATTCGCTCATCAGCCTCTCGCACTCCTCGCTCTCCACCCCGGACGTGACAGAGGTGCGCGGATGGAGCATCTTGTCGGACAGGGTGGTGTAGCCGCGTTTGGGGTCGGAGGCACCGTAGACCACGCGGTCGGGGCGGGTCCAGTAACAGGCGGCGGCGCACATGGGGCACGGCTCTACGGTCACATAGAGGGTGCACCCCTCCAGATACTTGCCCCCTATGGCGGCGGCCGCGGCGGTTATGGCCTGCATCTCGGCATGGGCGGTGGCGTCGCCGAGACACTCCACGAGGTTGTGTCCGCGGGCTATGACAGCGCCGTCGCATACCACTACGGCACCTATCGGCACCTCGCCTCTCTCTGCGGCGGCGTGCGCCTCGCTAATGGCCTGTCGCATGAAATAACTGTCGTCGTGCCGATTATTGTCCATTTTTATGCGTTTTCGGTAAAAATTACTAATTTTGCGGTTGCCGGTTTTTCCGGCGGAAGAGACTGTAACATCTGTGGAGGCGGACATTTCCGCACCGCCATAAAGATACTGACAGGCCGGCGACAGAAGTGATCGTGTCGGGACGGAGTATCCGACGGCGAAGCCAAAGATAATAAAAATTTTCGTTATGTATAGAACGCATACCTGCGGGGAGCTCCGTGCGGAGCATACCGGCACCCGCGTCACACTGGCCGGTTGGGTTCAGAAGGTGAGGACTCTCGGTGCCATGACCTTTATCGACATACGCGACCGTTACGGCATCACGCAGTTGGTCGCCGACGACCGGTCGTCGGAGGAGATACGCCATAAGGCGGCCTCGTTGGGTCGCGAGTTCGTGATTGCCGCTACCGGCACGGTGCGCGAACGCGCCTCCAAAAACCCGAAGATGGAGACGGGCGACATAGAGGTGTCGCTCGACGGTATAGATGTGCTTAACGCCTCGTCTACGCCCCCTTTCACCATAGAGGAGCAGAGCGACGGCGGCGACGAGTTGCGTATGCGTTACCGCTATCTCGACCTGCGTCGCGCCCCCTTGCGCCGCAATATGGAGCTGCGCCACCGTATGGCATTCGAGATACGCCGTTACCTCGACTCCAAAGGGTTCCTCGAGATAGAGACCCCCTACCTCATAAAATCGACCCCGGAGGGTGCGCGCGACTTTATCGTCCCCTCGCGCATGAACCCCGGCGAGTTCTACGCCCTGCCGCAGTCGCCGCAGACATTCAAGCAGTTGCTCATGGTGGCCGGCTACGACCGCTACTTCCAGATAGTGCGTTGCTTCCGCGACGAAGACCTGAGGGCCGACCGTCAGCCCGAGTTCACGCAGGTCGACTGCGAGATGTCGTTCGTCGACCGCGAGGATATTCTCGACACCTTCGAGGGGCTTATCAAGGAGCTGTTCCGTAGCGTCAAGGGGGCCGATTTCACCGGGCCGTTCCCCCGCATGAGCTATAACGAGGCTATGGAGCGTTACGGTTGCGACAAGCCCGACACCCGTTTCGGCATGCTTATAAACGACATAACGGCGGATGTCAAGGGCAACGGGTTCGCGGTGTTCGACTCGGCAGAGTATGTGGGCGCCCTGTGCGTGGAGGGTTGCGCCTCTTACACGCGCAAACAGCTTGACGAGCTGACGGCCTTTGTCAAACGTCCGCAGGTGGGTGCCGGCGGCATGGTCTACATACGCATGGACGAGCAGGGGCCCAAGTCGAGCGTCGACAAGTTCTATTCGCAGTCCGATCTGGAACGCATAGCCGGGCGTGTAGGCGCGCATACCGGCGACCTGATACTGATACTCTCCGGTGCCAAGAAGAAGATGTTGCCCGCCCTCTGCGCCCTGCGTCTGGAGATGGGCGACAGGCTCGGTCTGCGTAATCCGGATGTCTACTCGCCCCTGTGGGTGGTCGACTTCCCGCTTTTGGAGTGGGACGACGAGACTAACCGTTTCTACGCCATGCACCACCCCTTCACCTCGCCCAAAAAGGAGGATATAACCCTTTTGGATACCGACCCGGGCAAGGTGCGCGCCGAGGCCTACGACTTCGTGCTCAACGGAGTGGAGGTGGGCGGCGGCTCCATACGTATACACGACACCGAGCTGCAACGCAAGATGTTCAGCACCCTCGGCTTCACCCCCGAGAGCGCACAGGAGCAGTTCGGCTTCCTGATAGACGCCTTCAAGTTCGGCGCGCCTCCCCACGGCGGTATCGCTTTCGGTCTCGACCGTTGGTGCTCGCTCTTCGGCGGTAGCGAGTCGATACGCGACTACATAGCGTTCCCCAAAAACAATTCGGGCCGCGACACCATGATAGATTCACCCTCGGCCGTGGCTGAGGAGCAGTTGAAAGAGTTGCAGATAGCGCTCCGCAAATGAGTATCGGGAGGTCATCCGCGTTAGTGCTCCTCGCCCTGTCGTCTTTGGTTGTGTCGGTAGGGTGCGGCGCCTCTGCGGCACCCTCTGCGGAACGCGGCAAGGTGGCGTTGGATACGGCCTATCTCTCGTCGTTCGCCTTTTTGGACCGCGACAGTAACGCGATAGAGGCTCCCGATTCGTTGCTCGCACCCTTTTTCGACCATCTGCGGCGGTTGGAGGAGGGCGGTATGTGGTGTGCGGACGATTGTCGCGATACCGACCCGGACGTGCTCTCTGTGTTGCACATAGGCGACTCGCACATACAGGCCGGCATACTCGTGCAGCAGGTGCGCACCATGATGCAGAACGCCTTCGGCAATGCCGGCAGGGGGCTTGTGACCCCGTTGAGGCTGGCCCGCACTAACGAGCCTGCCGACTATGCCATAGTGTCGTCCTCGCAGTGGACGGCGGCCAAATGTACCGACCGCGACCCATCCTTCACCCCCGGCATGACCGGTGTGGCCGTGCGTGCCGAAAACCACGATTTCTCCATATTTATCACCGTCTTCGACAACAAGGAGAGGCCCGACTATCGTTTCAGCTCCGTGACGGCCTACCACTCGCCCTCATCGCCCCCTTTGGTGTGCGACAGGGAGTTGTCGGTGGATATGGGGTGCCCCGACACCTCGCGTCTGTGGCTCTCTCGCATAGACCTAACGGAGCTTACCGATTCGGTCACGCTCTTTCCTGCGAAAGGGGGGGCCGGTACTCCGGAGTATTGGGGGTTCAGTCTCGAAAACGGACACGACGGTGTGCTCTACCATTCCATAGGGGTGAACGGCGCATGTTATCTGCACTATTCGCACATAGCGGAGCCGCTTTCGTGCACGGCCGCTTTGTCGCCCGAGTTGGTGATAGTCTCTATGGGTACCAACGAGTCGTCCACCTCGCGTTTCAATGCCGATATGATGTACCGTCAGATGGACGATATGTTACGTCCGTTGAGAGAGGCGCATCCTCATGCCATTTTCATGCTCACCACCCCGGCGCAGAATTTCAGACGTACCCGTAACGGGAGTGTTCCCAACGACAATACCGTGCGGGCCCGCGACGTGATAGCCTCGTATGCGCGCGACAACGGCATGGCCCTTTGGGACATGTTCGCCGTGTGCGGAGGCGACAAGGCGGCGGTGGAGTGGCACAAGGCCGGTCTGATGGCCCGCGACAGAATACACTACACCGAGGAGGGCTACCGCTTGCAGGGCATGTTGTTGTTCGAGGCGCTAATCAATAGTTATTATAACCTAACTGCGAGAGAGGATGTTGCAGTCGATTGACATGGGCAGGCTCTGGGAGCTTTTGTCGTATGACGCCGGCAGTCCGTTGATATTCAGTAGCGGGCTGTTCCTCTTTCTGTTCGCCTTCTTCTCGCTGTTCTATTCGTTTACGGCGCGACGGGTGTTGCCTCGCATCATATACGTGACACTTTTTTCGCTCTACTTCTACTACAAGTCGAGCGGCTTCTATTTTCTGCTTCTCATATCGGTGGCCACCTCCGACTACCTCATAGGCCGCGCAATATATGCGTCGCAGACACCTTTGAGGCGTAAGGCGCTGGTGGCTCTTAGCCTCGCCATAGACCTCGGGATGCTGGCCTACTTCAAGTATACCAACATGTTCATAGAGCTGGTCAACGTGATACGCGGAGGCAATATTCAGTTCAAAGACATATTTTTGCCCATCGGCATCTCGTTCTTTACGTTCCAGTCGCTCAGCTATATCATAGACATCTACCGCCACCGTCTGCGTCCGGTGCGCAGGTGGATAGACTATCTGTTCTACATATCTTTCTTCCCGCAGTTGGTGGCAGGTCCCATAGTGCGCGCCCGCGACTTCATTCCACAGATATACCGCAATCCGCTCAATGTGTCGCGCACCATGTTCGGAGAGGGGGTGTTCCTCATAATATGCGGTCTGTTCAAAAAGGCGGTCATATCCGACTTCATAAGCATCAACTTCGTCGACAGGGTGTTCGACGATCCGCTTCTCTACACCGGTCTCGAGAACCTGTTCGGCGTCTACGGCTATGCGCTTCAGATATATTGCGACTTCTCGGGCTACTCCGATATGGCCATAGGTATAGCCCTGTTGCTCGGTTTCCGCTTCAACAAGAACTTCGATTCGCCCTATAAGTCGGCCACCATAACGGAATTCTGGCGCCGGTGGCATATATCGCTGTCGTCGTGGCTCAAAGACTATCTATACATCTCTTTGGGGGGCAATCGCAAGGGTAGGGTGCGCACCTACGTCAACCTGATGATAACGATGGTGCTCGGCGGCCTGTGGCACGGGGCGTCGTTGCGGTTCGTGATATGGGGCGCAATACACGGTACGGCGCTGGCCGTGCATAAGGCGGCAATGGCTCTCTTTCCGTCGTTCAAGGCGCAGGGTATCGATATGAAAAGCCCCGTGCGCAGAGTGATAGGCACTCTGGTGACCTTTCATGTGGTGTGCGTGGGGTGGGTATTCTTCCGGGCCGACGACATGAAGACCGCCAGCGACATATTCTCGCAGATATTCACCTCTTTCGATATAGCCATACTGCCACAGTTCGTAGTGGGTTACAGAGGCATAATGGCGCTTATGGCGGTGGGGTATGCGCTCCACTTCATGCCCGACAGCCTCGAGGCGCGCGCCAAACGTGTCGTCACCTCCATGCCCATAGTGTTGCAGGCGGTGATAATATCGCTTCTGATATGGCTCGTGATGCAGATTAAAAGCGGGGATATACAGCCGTTTATATATTTTCAGTTCTGACGTTGTTACTCGAACAGGTCGGTTACTTTGGCCCCGTCGGTAAGATGCAAGCCGTTCAGCCCTGCCTTTTCGGCTCCTGATATGTTGTCGGCGTTGTCGTCT
This sequence comes from uncultured Rikenellaceae bacterium, assembly GCA_947176715.1. GTDB lineage: Bacteria > Bacteroidota > Bacteroidia > Bacteroidales > Rikenellaceae > CASDZP01. The sequence goes on from CAMWRR010000014.1 coordinate 9,890, forward strand.
ATGAAGAGTGTCTGCGAGGGGATGAGTCCGCTCTGCCTTATAACCTCTGCGAATATGGCGGGGTCGGGTTTGCGCATGTGCATTGCGTCGGAGTAGTAGCACCTCTCGAAATAGCTCTCGAAGGGACGCCCTCCGCTCTGCGCGGCGAAGCGGGCGAGATATTCGATGCGGTGAGGCAGATTAGTGTTGCTCAGGAGAAATAGGCGGTAGTCGTCTTTCAGCTTGTCGAGCAGGTCGAAACGCGACATGTCGAAGTCGAGCAACACGGCGTTCCATGCCTGCCATATATCGCTCTCCGCTATCGTTGCGGATGCAGGCCATACCTCCCTTACGGCGGCGATGAAGCTGTCCGGAGATAGGATGCCTGTCTCCAGCTTCAGGAATATCTCTTTGCGGCACGACATTATGTCGTCTACCGAGAAACCGTCTATATCCAACCGCCTGAAAGCATCAAGGGTGCGCGCTATATCTATGTCGAGCAATACCCCTCCGAGGTCGAATACGATATTTTTTATTTCGGTGTCAAATCGTTGTGCTACAGCCTTTTTTAGTCTCATTGCAAATAATTTTGTCAACAAAATTAATATAATGTTTGCAAGTATGTGAAGAAAAACATATCTTTGCACCACTTAACGATGTAAATCGTAGGGCCCATAGCTCAGTTGGTTAGTAGCACCTGACTCATAATCAGGGGGTCACAGGTTCAAGCCCTGTTGGGCCCACAGACACCCGCCGTACCATCCGGCGGGTGTCTTTTTTGTATGCGGTGTGTTGTGGGTTGTCGGGAGAAGTTTTCGTCGGTATTCGTCGTCGTGCATTCCGAAAAATTCATATATTTGTATATTCTAATCGGATATCGAAATGGATTCGTCGCCTTATATAAAAAGCATAGAGGTCACTGGTCTTCGCGGAAGTCAGAAGATAGTGTGGGAGCTTAGTCACGGGGTCAATATACTCTCCGGCATAAACGGCAGCGGCAAGAGCACCCTGTTGCAGGCGCTCTCCGACCTGTTGCGCGACAACGGTTACCGCCCCAACCCCGTAAAGCCCATAGACCGTATAAAGGTCACGTTCGATAACGGAAAGGTGGTCGATTCGGCCGATCCGACATCGGCGGGCGGCAAGGTGTGCAATGTCGATATAGTGAGCACGTTCGACAACAAGCTCAAGATGCTGGAGGCGCTCCAAAAGCTCTCCGACGACCGTGTCCGCTCCGATCTCGACTGGCAGCTCTACGTGGCGTGCGAGCGGTTCATACGCTACCAGCTCCGCATAGGCAAACAGGCGCTCGACATAATGATGAACGGCGGCGACAGCCAAAGCGTCCGCGAGATGATGAAGGGCAAGGAGCGCTTCTTCGATATAGTCGATTCGTTGCTCGGTCAGTCGGGCAAGCGCATAGTGCGCGGTAGCGACGAGATCAGCTTCACGTTCGGACACACCACATTGTCGGCCTACCAGCTCTCCTCGGGCGAGAAGCAGCTGATAATAATATTGACGACGGTGCTCACGCAAGACCTCAAGCCCTACGTGCTCATCATGGACGAGCCGGAGATATCGCTCCACTTCGACTGGCAGAAGAAGCTGATAGGCTCCATAATGACCCTCAACCCCAACGTGCAGCTGATAGTGTCGACGCACTCTCCGGCAATGATTATGGAGGGGTGGATAGACAGAGTCTCCGATATGGAGGACCTTATAGTGTCTGAATAGTAAACGGGCCTCGGGAACGATGAGCAAGTTAGTTAAGAATCTCAGCTCCGACTATATGGCCAAGGCCCGCGCCATGGCCGGCAAGCTCGGTCGCAATGTGCGCGTGGTTCACGTCTATGTCGAGGGCTATGACGACATAGCTTTTTGGCGTAGCGTGCTCTCCGAGTTCGAGAACGACGCTTTGCGCTTCGAGGTCAACGTGCCTTCGCGCGACGATCTGGCCAAAGGCAAAAAGGTGCTCCTCTCGATGGTGGACGGATGCGGCGACGATATGATACTCTGCATGGACAGCGATTTCGACTATCTGTTCGAGGACTCCAATGCCCAGTCTCACGCGGTCAACAACAACCGCTATATTTTCCAGACCTACGTCTACGCCATAGAGAACTACTTCTGTTATCCTCCGGCCCTCAGGTCGGCATGCGTGCGCGCCACCAAGAACGACACTTTCATATTCGACTTCGAGTCTTTCATGGCCGGCTATTCGCGTGCCGTCTACGAGCTTTTTCTGTGGTATGTCTATTCGGCCTATTCGGGGAAGGTTAAGATGTTTCCGCTCAGTGATTTCCGTAACACTGTGAGCCTCCATTTCCTTGATATAGAGGGAAACGGCGTCAATACGCTCGCATGGGTGAGACGTAATTGCGAACGCAAGCTCAAATATCTGAGGGAAAAATATCACAGATATAACGAGGCGGTGGATAATTTCGAGCGACGGCTCAGGAGACGCGGAGTGCGCGAGGATAACGTCTTTCTGTACATGCACGGTCATACGTTGCTCGACAACGTAGTGTCGGTGTTGCTCGACACCGTGTGCGAGGTGCTCAGGCAGATGAGCATCGACTCCATACGCAGTAGCTCGCGCGAGGGGGTTACTTTGGCCAACGAGTTGAGCAATTATAAAAATAGCCTCAGGACTCCCGAAGAGGTGTTGACCGACTCCGTGGAGTATCGCCGCTCGGAGCCTTTCGTTAAGCTGCACGACAGAGTGTCCGCCTATGTGGCTGGGCTTTCGGGAGGTGGCGATGTGAAGATGTTGCCGGAAAAGGCGGATAACGGGTATGTTGTGCCCGAGGATGACGGTGAGGCGCTACCCGTGAAGAGTGTCGCCAAAGGTCGTGGGAAAAAGCGGGGAACCGGGCGTAGGAACGGATGACGGCTGATATTCAAGCACGATTCTGTGCTGTGAAATATGCAAAGGGCTCCTGAAAACGGAGCCTTTTTTTGTCCGTATGTGGTTTTAATGTGTCGCTATGGGGGTAAATGCTGTCGGGAAAGAGGCACACACATTATCGACGAAAAGGGCCGCCTTGCATGATGGAGTGCGGCCCTTTGCAGTATGTCTTTGCGGACGGTTTTCCCGCCTCGGTAACGGAAGAGCCGTTTGGTTAAACTCTTATCGGAGTTGAGGCAGATGTTTTCTCGCCTCGGCAGAGCCACGCTTATGCGCGACGGCTTACCGAAAACGTTCGCTTCAGTGCAGACGTTTTTTCGCCTCGGCATAACCAAATTCCATTTGTTTCTGCTCTCGGCTTACCGAAAACGTTCGTTTGGCTGGTTCCGGTTTTCAGCCGTTAATGCTGTCGGTCTCTGAGGCTTCGTATTATCTCCGTCGCGTCGTACGTCATCAGCTTATCCTCTTTCTCGTCAATGACGTAGAGCACGTTGTTGTTGAAGTCTATGTCGAACGCCGACACCTGACCGGGAAGCTCTACGAGATATTTGGGGTTGCCCTCCCAGTCGAAGAACTGTATCTGGCTCTTATCGGAGAGGAGTTTCTGGATGTCTATTTCCGAAGCTCCTGAATAGACTGCCCCGAATCCTTCATCCCATGCCGATACCGATATATACGTATCTTTGCGGGAGAATCTCGGTATTTTCTCTATTCTTGATATATCGTCCAGTTCTTTGCCTACACATATCGTCTTGCCCTCGGTGCCGTCCGCGGAGTAGATGTTTATCTGGTTGAGGTAGATCATCGCCTCTACGAATTTGTCGGCGGCGGCGTTGTAGCGGATGGCTTTGGCTATGAGGTTTATATTCTCTTCGTTACCGACGCTCACCTTGTCTATCTCCGTTGTTACGGCCAGTTGGCTGACGGTGTCGTTTTCATACATCAGCCTCCGGACGCTCGTGTAATAGTCGTTGGCTTGCGTAAGAAGCATTCTCTCTTTGTCGCATGGGGTTATCGCCCAGCAGTTGCTGTTGACGTTGTCGGTCTTTATCGCGGGATAGGGGACATGATTGCCGTTTTCCAGAAGCTCGGAGACATTCAGTTTATAAATGCAACTTATGTATCTTTCAGGGGCATACGCAAACAAGGAGTCTCTGTCATGAAAGAAATAACACGAACTTACGTACGGTGCGCTATATGAAAACTCACCCGGCCCTCGTCCTACTCTCATGCACTCGCCGTATTTTCTCTTGCCGTCGAGAGAGTATATGTGCCATGCGTTTTCCGTGCTGTTAAAACTTCCATTGTCAACAAACAACAGCGTATCGACCACCATTACATCCCTGAGTCCTATCTCGTCGCAATAGAAACCCTCTATCTGTTTCGGGGTCCCCTCTGCCGGAAACCCGCTCACAAAACATGGCTCCCCTATGCTTAGGTATCTGCCCTCGCCTTTGCAAGAGACAAGTACAGGCACTACGAAGAGTGCCGATACTATGGTTTTGATGATTTTTCTATACATTTTTCAATTATGTTTTCGTGAATCATGTACTGGACGATTGGAATTATGCCATACGGTCAGTTTCTGAGGGCTTTAACTATCTCCGTGGCATCGTAGGCTATCAGTCTGTCTTCGCTTTGGTGGATGGCATAGAGCACGTTATTTTTGAAGTCTATGTCGAACGCCGACACCTGATAGGGAAACTCGACGAGATATTTGGGGTTGCCATCCCAGTCGAAGAATTGAATCTGGGTGTCGTTTACGAGGCGTTTCTGGTGTTCTAAGATGGTGCCGTCGAAATATATAGCGCCGAAACCCTCGTCCCATGCCGATACCGATATGTAGTTTCTTCCACGTTCGGCTTCGGGCGTTTCTTTCACTACCGACACATCATCCAACTTTTTGCCCACGCATATCGTCTTGCCCTCGAATCCGTCTGCCGAGTAGATGGTTATTTGGTTTATATAGAGCATCACAT
>CAMWRR010000015.1 GCA_947176715.1 uncultured Rikenellaceae bacterium
CCAAGATGGACGAGGTGATATTCGAGGAGTTCAAGGGTACCGGCAACATGGAGCTGCAGCTCGACCGCAAGCTATCCAACAAACGCATATATCCGGCAGTGGACATCACCGCCTCCTCTACGCGTCGTGACGATCTGCTCATGAGCAAGGAGACGTTGCAGAAGACATGGATCATACGCCGCCACCTCACCGACATGAACTCCGTGGAGGCCATGGAGCTTATAAAGAAAGAGATGGAGGCAACGGTAAGCAACGAACAGCTGCTCCAGAAGATGAATCAATAGCTTTTTAGTACTCTGCCGCGGCGGAGAGAAAGGATATTTTTAAGTCATGTTGTCCGATGCGTTCTGTCGGGCGTTAAAAACTATTGCAGTGTTCGACGGTAGCGACATACTCTACGAAGATAACCACCTGATGGTCGTCAACAAGCGGTCGGGTACCCCCGTTCAGGCCGACACCTCCGGCGACAGCGCGTTGGAGGACGAGGTCAAGGCCTTTATAAAGCGGCGCGACTCCAAGCCGGGGGCGGTATTTCTCGGTGTCATCCATCGTATAGACCGCCCGGTGAGCGGCGTGGTCCTGTTGGCCAAGACATCCAAAGCCCTCGCGCGCATGAACGAGGCTGTACGTTCGCGCGATATAACGAAGCGTTATTTCGCGTTGGTGGCTCAGATGCCGGAGCAGGAGGAGGGCGAGCTGGTCCACTACATATTCAGAGACGGTCGCAAGAACCGTTCGTATGCCTGCGACGTTCCGCGTAAAGATGCCAAGGAGGCCCGTCTGCGCTATCGTGTGGCCGCCCGTAGCGACAGATACGTGCTTTTAGACATAGATCTCATCACCGGACGCCACCACCAGATAAGGGCACAGCTCTCCAAGTCGCTCTCTCCCATTCGCGGCGACCTCAAATACGGCGCTCCGCGTTCCAATCCGGACGGCAGCATATCGTTGCACGCCCGGTCGGTGACATTCACCCATCCGGTAACAAGAGAGCGTATCACCGTGACGGCGCCTCTGCCCGAAGATAGGGTGTGGAGCCTGTTCGATGGGGTGGAGTAGCGTAATATTTGCCGTTCATGAAAGAGTATATACGCATATTCGTAACGTTCTTTAAGATAGGCTGCTTCACATTCGGAGGCGGTTATGCCATGATATTGCTCATGCAACGCGAGATAGAGCGCAGAGGATGGGTCAGCGACGAGGAGTTTCTCGACTATCTCTCTATGGCGCAGGCATCTCCCGGTCCTATGGCCGTCAACACCGCCATACTGATAGGCTATCGTCACAAGGGTGTGGCGGGAGGCGTGGCGGGCTTCTTAGGCTCGGTGTTGCCGTCGTTCATAATATTGCTCACCATAGCCATATTTTTCCGCTCGCTCTACGACTATCCCGAAACCGAGCGTGTTTTCGCAGGGATGCGTCCCGCCGTGGTGGCGTTGATATTGTATCCCGTCTTCAGCTTCTCCAAGAACATAACCCCCAAAGAGTACCCGATAGTGGCGGCGGTGGCCGTGGCCATATATTTCGGTCTGTCGCCCGTGATATTCATAGCGGCGGCGGTGTTGTGGGGCATAGTTATATGTAGGCGTAACATGAAACGAAAAAAGGAGACGGGGCGATGATATACGTAGAGCTTTTCCTTGCCTTCTTCAAGATAGGCATATTCGGATTCGGAGGCGGCTATGCCATGCTGTCGCTGATACAGAGCGAGGTGGTGGTGTCGCACGGATGGATCACCTCGTCGGAGTTCGCCGACATAGTGGCCATATCGCAGATGACACCCGGTCCCATATCTATAAACTGCGCCACCTACATAGGCTATACGGCCTCGGGGGGTAGCGTGCTTGGTTCGGCGCTGGCTACACTGGGGGTATGTGCGCCATCGCTGATATTCATGTTGATAGCCTCGCTGTTTTACGCCAGACTCAACGGCAACCCATACATAAAGAGCGTCATGCGGAGTATGAGACCCGTCATAATAGGCCTTATAGCCGCCGCCGCGCTCATACTCATGAATCGCGAAAACTTCGTCGACTACCGTAGCGTCCTTATATTCGTGGCGGCGCTTGCGGCGGTGTGGTTTAAGGTCAATCCGTTGATAGTTATATCGTTGTCGGGAGTGGTGGGTTTTTTTGTGTTTTAAAAGCGGACAACTGCATTTTGCGGTTGCATTGTTTGATATTAAGATATGTCGAGTAACGCAGATTTTGTTCAATACGTTGCAGACCAGTGCTCCGGAGCGGGCGAGGTAGTGACCAGAAAGATGTTCGGCGAATACGGTCTCTATTGCGACGGTATATTTTTCGGCGTGGTGTGCGACGACAAACTTTTTGTCAAGTCTACCGAAGCGGGTCAGGCATTGGTTCCCGAGGCGCCCCTGCGCCCTGCATACGAGGGGGCCAAGCCCTCCATATACATAGAGGAGGTGGACGACCGCGATATGCTGTCGGCTCTGGTAAAGGCCACGTGCTTAGCCCTTTCGTACTATAAAAAAGCGAAGCGATGATAGTGACCGGCAGATTGATTCTGCGTCCGTGGCGCGACAGCGATGCCGAAGCGTTGTACCGATACGCCAAAGACCCTGCTGTGGGAGATGCCGCCGGTTGGCCTCCTCACAGGTCGGTGGAGGAGAGCCTCGGTGTAATACGCACCGTCTTTGCGGCACCGGAGGTGTATGCCGTGGTGCTCAAGGAGAGCGGCGAGGCGGTAGGGTGCTGCGGACTGCTTTTCGGCGAGGATGCCAACAGCTTGCAGGTGGAGGAGGGCCATGCCGAGATAGGCTATTGGATAGGGGTGCCCTATTGGGGACAAGGTCTAATACCCGAGGCGGTAAACGCTCTTTTGGACAGATGTTTCGGCGAGCTGGGCCTTCCGGCGGTGTGGATAGGTTATTACGACGGTAACGACAATTCGCGTCGTGTAGCCGAGAAGTGCGGTTTCGTGCACCATCATACCGAGGAGGGTAAGTTCTCCATGTCAGGCACTCTGAAAACCGAACACTTCATGATAAAGAGAGCTGCGGAACATCGTTGAGAGCGGGTTTTGCATCCGGTATGCCAACGGGCAAATGGCTGTCAGGTAAATAAATCATGGATTTTCCGGACCGGGAGATAAAACTCTTTTCGCTCGGTCGGTCGTGAGCGTAGCGCGGGCTGTGCGGGTTACACCTCACGGCGGTGAGAGAGATGAAGCATCAAATGATGCGCCCTTTGTATTAAGGCAGACTTCTGCGTTTAATAGATGCCCGTTACATTGAACTACACACCGTTGCGCGGTTCTTTTGAACTCTCCACGTAACCCTTTAAATGCTCCGCTTGTGGCGCGGTCTCCCGCAGGCCTCTCTATGGGTTAAGCTGTTGTAACCGGACAGAAATAATGCGACTCAGACTCTGTCCGCCGGAAAAACCACCCCTGTCTGACGGCGTATCTCGTCTATCAGCTTAATAGTATTCAGCGAGTTGCAGTGGCTGTTTATTGGCGATTCCCGTCTGCCGGAGAGCACGAGGTCTATAAACTCCGCCACCTCGTAGTAGTATTCGTCCTTATCCGTGGGCACGGTGATGTTCTCTGTCTCCGGTTTCCCGCCTCTTCCGCCCACGATGCCGTTTACCCGGGGGGTGTAGGTCACATGGCCTATCTTGTTGATGCGGTCGAGCGTAAGGGTGCCGTCCTCGCCCTGTATCTCGGTGGGAAGAGAGGAGTCGGCTATCTTGGAGTAGAGCACGGTGGCCTCCATACCGTCGTACAGGAATGTGACCGTACCCTGCCCGTCCGCTCCGGAGGAGAGTAGCATACCCGATGCCGTCACCTTGTGCGGCATCCCGAACAGTACCACCATAGGGTAGATGGTATAGACCCCTATATCCATGATAGCCCCGTTGGACAGCTCCGGATTGAAGGCGTTGAGCACTATTCCCTCCTTTAATTTGTCGTAACGCGAGGAGTATTGGCAGTAGGCGGAGAAATAGCGACGCACTTTGCCTATTCTATCCAGATGTCTCTTGACTGAGAGAAAGTTGGGCGTGAGCGTGGGTTTCATCGCCTCCATCAGCGTTACGCCGTATCGTTCTGACGCCTCTATCATCCGCTCGGCCTCTTTTGCATTGGAGGCCAACGGCTTCTCGCAAAGCACGTGCTTGCCGCGGCTCATGCACAGTATGCTCTGCTGTGCATGCAGAAAGTTGGGCGAGGCTATGTACACGGCGTCTATAAGAGGGCTTGAGGCCATCTCTTCGAGCGAGGTAAAGATATGCGGAATGCCGTGTCGTGCCGCAAAGGTCTCTGCGGTCTCCTTTTTACGGGAACATACGGCTACAGCCTCGAACCTACTATCCTGACCGGCCCCGGTCATCACCCAGTCAGATATGAAATTGGTGCCTACGACACCGAAGCGTACTTTGTCCATTGCTATTTTAATAACGTGTAGTAATAGTCGAGAACTTCTATTGCCGGACGTTTGAATTTGATTATAGGGTCGATGAAATATAGTTTGTCTCCATCGTATAATACATTGTCGCTCGTTTGTGAGACGTCGGTTATCGATATATAATCGTTTCCGTAAAAATAACGATTCTCCGGCTTCATTCCGAGTCCGTCTATCAGGTATTCCTCTATCAGACGGTTGTCTGGCAATATGAATTGGTCTGAGATGTACTGTTGCGACAAGATAATGCGAACACCGTCCAAATCCTCGCCTATACCCAAGAACTTATAGCGGGTGTCGGGAAATATAATGTTGTGTATCAGATGTTCGTAAATAATATCCCGGGCGTTGAGCTGTTTTATGACGGCTTTCGCCATGGGATTGCGTACTTTGATTACCTCGTTGTCGTTGCTGTTAAAATAGATGATGCTCTCTCCCGACGGCTCTTTCTTACGTTCTCCGAAATAGTCCCACTTATTTGTCGGGATATATAAACCGTGTCTTTTTGCCGTGTATATTAATTGCGACGAGATCTCTTGCGCATCAAGTCTCGTGCTTTGCTGGTGATCTCCATGTTGTTCAGAGGATAGCCCAATCTCGAACACTCCAATATGGCTTCTGTCGCAATCTGTCTCACGTCTCGATGCAAACTCTGCACATATTGGAATGCGTTTTGTCCGTCTTTTAAATAGAGCGTCAATAACTTTTCTTCCATATCTCCAGACCATTAATCTCTCGGTTGTTACATATATAAACTACGGATGCCACATAGGCTGAGTTTATCCTATGCAAAGATAGAGATTCGGTTGTTAACATAAAACAGTCTGAATAAATATTCTATCTTATTCTATGCCATCAACCTCCGTGTAATATACCGACCGAGGCAACGGCCGCATATTATAGCACGAGGCCATCGACTGTCCGTAGGCTCCGGCGGAGTGCAACGCGAGCAAGTCGCCGCGCTCTGTGACCGGCAACGTTATGTCGCGGGCGAATATGTCGCTCGACTCGCACACCCCTCCGGCTATGCTGTAAACCTCAGTGCCGTCGTGAGGCGTGAGGTTCTCTATATGGTGGTGCGCGCCGTAGAGTGCGGGGCGAATAAGCTCTGTCATGGAGGCGTCTACGAGTACGTAGTTCTTGCCCGATGCCGTCTTCTTGTTGTACAGCACCTTGGTTATCAGTGCACCGCATTGTGCCACTATGGAACGTCCCAGCTCGAAGTGAAGCGTCTGGTCGGGTCTGAGAGGCAGGTTGTCGGCGAATATGCGGAAGTAGGTGTCGAAATCGGGTATGGGCTCCGTGCGCGGACTCTCGTAGTTGATGCCGAGGCCACCGCCCACGTTCACGTATGTTATCTTCACTCCGCGCCCCTCGAACCACGACATTATGCTCACCACGCGTTTGCACAGATACTCGAACACCTTTAGGTTGGTTATCTGCGACCCTATGTGGAAGTGTAGCCCTACGATGTCCGTATTGCGTAGCGACTCTGCACGCTCTATGGCCTCCTCTATCTCGGTGTAGGCTATGCCGAACTTGCTGTCGGCCTGGCCTGTGGATATGTTCTTGTGGGTCTGCGGGTCTACGTCGGGGTTGATGCGCAGGGCCACGCGCGCGCGCCGTCCGCTCTTTGCGGCTATGCCGTCTATAACCTCCAGCTCCTCCAACGACTCGCAGTTGAATGCGAAGATGCCCTTCTCGAGAGCGTACTCTATCTCGTCGTCGCGTTTGCCTACGCCTGCGAAGACTATCCCGGCAGGGTCGAATCCGGCCTCTACCGAAGCCCGCACCTCACCCCCGCTGACGCAGTCGGTGCCGAGCCTAAAGCTCTTGACCTCCTGTAATATGCGCGGCTCAAAATTGGCCTTGAGCGCGTAGTGTACGAAAAATCCGTACCGCGAGGCGTTGTCGCATACCTTTTGGAGGGTGCGTCTAAGTAAATCTATGTCGTACAGGTAAAAAGGCGTGTCTATGCCCTCTATCTCCCCTATCTCTGTCATGGGTCGTTTTTTTATCGGTTAACGAAAAGGTGGTCGTTGAGCCTCCTTAAAGCGGTTATCTTGTCTTTTGAGTTTATGAGCATGGCTACACTGCGAGAGCTTGCTCCGTAAGATACCATCTTTACGGGTATCTCTCTTATGGAGTCGAGTATGTCGGCCACCAGACCCGGGGTGTCGTGTTCTATCTTGCCCACCACGCATATTATGGAGTTGCCCCTCTCGTACGATGCGTTGCCCAGCGCGGAAAGCTCCTCCACTATCGCCTCCACGTACGTGTTGTCATCTATGGTGAGCGATACGGCCACCTCCGAGGTGGTTATCATGTCGATGGGGGTGCGATACTTCTCGAATATCTCGAACACTCTGCGCAAGAACCCGTAGGCCAACAACATACGTGCCGAACAGATGCGCACCACGGTGATGTCGTCTTTGGCTGCTACGGCGTGGTATTTCTTTGAGCTGTCGCCCGTCGCCGTTATGGTGGTGCCTTCGGCCGCGGGGTCGAGGGTGTTTTTGAGCTTCACGGCTATGTCGTGCTCGCGGCACGGCTGTATTGTGGAGGGGTGGAGTATCTTGGCACCGAAGTAGGCCAGCTCCGCCGCCTCGTTGAAGCTCATGTGGCGGATGGGGTAGGTGCCCTCTACGTAACGGGGGTCGTTGTTGTGCATGCCGTCTATGTCGGTCCATATCTGTACCTCGTCGGCCCCTGTCGCCGCGCCTATCAACGCCGCCGAATAGTCGCTGCCGCCGCGTCCGAGGTTGCTTATGTCGCCATTGCTGTCGCGGCAGATGAATCCCTGCGTTACGAAGAGTGTGTCGCCGTCGGACTGCGACAATATCTCTCGGAGCTTCGACGCTAAGAATGCGGTGTCGACGGCTCCGCTCTCGTCGGTGCGCATGGCCTCGGTTATGTCTATCAACGCCGCCTTGTGTCCGCACTCTTTCAGATACATGGCGAATATGGCCGATGTCATCTTCTCGCCCTGCGCCACTATGGCCTTTGCGCTCTTGTCTCCGGAGTATCTCGCGGCGGTCTTGCGTATGAATGCGAAGGTGTCGCCGATTAGGGTGTCCGCCTCCTTACTGTCTGAGAGCAGCTCTCCGGTGCACCGGCGATATTTCCCTTCAAGCTCCGACAGCTTCTCTTCAAGTATGCCGCGCCCCTCCGAGAGGGCTGCGTTTAAGGCTACCAGCGCGTCCGTAGTGCCCGACATGGCGGACAATACCACCACCTTGGACTTTTGGTCGAGTACTATGGATGCCACCTTCTTCATATTCTCGGCCGAGCCTACCGAGGTGCCGCCGAATTTAAGTACCTTTTTCACGGGTTGAGTGTTAAATTTTTGTCAAAAGCGTGGGATATCCCCTTTTAATGTGTGCTTTTGTTGTATTTTCAAATTATTTTTACTTTTTTTGTACCGGAAGAGAGGGGGCTATCCCCCAACTCCTTTACGATTACAAAAATATGTAAAATCAGATACGGAATGAAATTTATTGACATTTTGTGCGATTTTATCTATTTTTGTTGAATTTTAAACAGAATGTAATATTATGTTGACTATACCGGTAGCCGTAGAGCACGTTATAAAAAAGAAGCCGTTTTTAGAGAGTGCTCTCATAGAGGGCATTGTTAATCTTTCGGCGCTCTCGCGCAAGATAAAGGGCGAAGTGGAGGCCCTTCTGGGCAAGGAGGTCAATGACGGTGCCATTATCATGGCGCTCAACAGGTTGGTTCCACGTCTGGAGATAATATCCTCCATGAAGTTGAAGAAGGTGGTGGAGAACATTGGCGACATAGTGGTGCGTTCCGATCTGGCCGACTACTCGTATGTCAATTCCAAGTCGTTGCTCGCCAAGCAGATGAGGCTCTTGGAGAAGATAAGCACCATGGGCAATGACGTATTCTGCACCTTTTCTCAGGGCGTGAGCGAGACAACCATAGTGGTCAGCACCTCTTTGGGCGCGACGGTAGAGGAGATATTCGCCGACGAGGCCATAGTGGCCAAAACCACCGATCTGTCGTCCATTACAGTGAAACTGCCCGCCGAAAACAGTATCTATCCCGGTGTCTACTACTATATATTCAAGGAGTTGGCCTGGGACAACATCAACATCACCGAGGTGATAAGCACCACCAACGAGTTTACCGTTTTGGTGGCCTCGTCGGACATACACCATGCCTTCTCCATATTGATGGACTCGAAGAAGAAGCTGTCGGCCAATAAATAGCGATATTTACTTTACTATAAACACTTTAAACAGAATTTTTATGTCAAGCATCAGAAGAACTAAAAAAGAGATTGACGCTTTGGTTACCGAGATAGTATCGGACGCATACACCTGCCTTATAATCAACAAGAAGGGAATGCAGGACGAGATTTTCGACATAATACAGAGCGCGGTCGATATGCGTAACGATCTCTTCGATAGGGTCAACAATCCGGCCGAGAAGCACAATCCCAAGCTGGTTAAGAAGCACTATGCCGCTTTGCGTGCGGAGATGTTCGACTCTGTGGATAAGCTCTTCGCCCGTCTGTCTGCGGCTCTCAAGGCCTAAGTCAGGCCTATTCTCTTCCGCTTATGTCGGAGGTGTTTTCATGTCGCGGCTTGCGGCATGACGATATTGTACTTAATATTTATAATCGATAAATAGATGAAAAACTTCAAGATTTTATCTTTTGTGGCGGTGTCGCTCATATCGGCGGCATTATGCGGATGTAACGGTAACGCTTCCGATGCGGGTGTTGCCGTGATAGAACTTCCCGTGCCGGAACGTCCTGCCGGTCAGGAGGATGTCATAGGCCTTGCGCTCCCTCCTATGGACACGGTGCGTGTAGGGTTCATCGGTTTGGGTATGCGCGGTCCGGGCGCGGTGGAGCGTTTCACCCATCTGGACGGTGTCAAGATAGTGGCACTGTGCGACATACGTCCCGAGAGGGTGGCCTACTCGTCGGATATAGTAACCAAGGCCGGCCTTCCCGAGCCTGTGTGCTACAGCGGCGATTCTACCGTATGGAAAGAGTTGTGCGATCGTGACGACATCGACCTTGTCTACATCTGCACCGACTGGAAGACCCACATACCTATGTCGGTATACGCTATGGAGCACGGCAAGAACGTTGCCGTAGAGGTGCCCGCCACCACATCTTTAGACGAGTGCTGGCAGATGGTCAACACCGCTGAGAAGACCCGCAAACACTGCATGATGCTCGAGAACTGTTGCTACGACTTCTTCGAGATGGCTACTCTCAACATGGCGCAACAGGGGCTTCTGGGCGATTTGGTACACGCCGAGGGCGCATACATACACGACCTGCGCTCGCTCAGCTTCGACGAGACCCCCGGCGGATATTACGACATGTGGCGTCTCAAACACAACACCGTGCATAACGGCAACCCCTATCCCACGCACGGCTTGGGCCCCGTGTCGCAGGCGCTCGACATCAACCGCGGCGACAAATACGACTATCTCGTCTCTATGTCTTCAGACCAGTACGGCATAGGCAGATATGCGGCGAAGGTCAAGGGCGAGGAGTCTCCCGAGGCCAAGAAAGATTACGCACTGGGCGACATGAACGTAACCATGATACGCACCGACAACGGCAAGACCATCATGATACAGCACGATGTCACCAGCCCCCGTCCCTACGACCGCAAGCACGCTCTCTCGGGCACCAAGGGTTTCATACAGAAGTATCCGGTGGAGGGTATAGCCATAGAGCCCAACACCCACAGCTTCCTTGCCAAAGAGCAGCACGACTCGGTTATGGCTCTTTACACCCATCCCATCGTCACCGAGATAGGCGAGAAAGCCAAGAAGGTGGGCGGTCACGGCGGCATGGACTTCATTATGGACTATCGTCTGGTCTACTGTCTGCGTAACGGTCTGCCCCTCGACATGAACGTCTACGATGCGGCCGCGTGGTCGTGCATAGCTCCGCTCTCGGAGATATCGGTAGCCAACGGCAGCGCTCCCGTACGCGTCCCCGACTTCACGCGCGGGGCATGGAAGAAAGAGAAAGGTTTCAGACACGCTATGGCGGCGGCCGAATAATAACGGCTTTGATAATAATATCGGCGTCATCTTTTGTGGGATGACGCCTTTTTTGTGCCGTTACGTCGGGCGTGTGGTGCGATTTTTGTCATGATATCGGTGATTTTATTATTTTTGTGAATATGGAGAGAAAAAAATACAAGACCATAGTCATATCCGACATACACATAGGCTCGCGCTGGTCGCACACGCAGGAGGCCATAGATTTTCTGAGCGGTAACGATTGCGATATGCTCGTGCTCGGCGGCGACATAATAGACGGCTGGCACTTGGGACGCAACCGCCGTCGCTGGAGGCACGACTATAACCGTTTCCTCCAGCTGTTGTTGCGCACGCTCGAAACGACCAAGGTGGTGTACATACGCGGCAATCACGACGATTTCCTCGACAACGTCACGCCGTTCCATTACGGCAACCTCTCCATCGTAGACAACTACATATACGAGAGCGGCGACAAACGCATATACATGTTCCACGGCGACATGTTCGACAACGTCACCTCCCGTTTCAGATGGCTGTCTAAGTTCGGCGACAAGCTCTACTCCATGATGTTGCAGATAAACCGTCTCTATAACGACCACCGGCGTCGTCACGGCAAGGACTATATCTCCATATCTAAAGTGATGAAGCAGAAGGTCAAGGACATTGTGTCGCGTGCCAGCAATTTCGACAACAACATAGTCTCCATAGCCCACCGTCACGGATGCAACGCCGTGATATGCGGCCATATACACCAGCCCGATATACGCTACATAAAAGATGTGCTCTACATGAACTCCGGCGACTGGATAGAGTCGCTCTCGGCCTTGGTCGAGGACCACGACGGCAACTGGGGGTTATGCCAATTATGATAACCTATGTCTCGGATTGTCCGATTACCGGAGGTGAACACGGTATTTGTGGGGATATGTCGTTAGTGGCGTGCCGGCAAGTGGTTGGAACATAGGTCGTTGGTTCCCAATGCGGAGTATATCTATTCCAAAATGGCGTAATAGTGGTCCATATTACGCCATTTTTTATACCTTTGCGCGGAAATTCGGCCCTGATGCAGGGCATGTTTTTTAGTATAATAAATCGGTAAAATGGAATCGGTATTCAAACCCAAACTGTTTACACTTCTTCGTAGCGGCATATCCAAGGAGCAGGTAGGTCGCGATATCATGGCCGGTGTAGTTGTCGGCATAGTGGCCCTGCCATTGGCCATAGCGTTCGGCGTGGCCTCCGGGGTGTCGCCCGAGAAAGGGCTCATCACCGCGATAGTGGCGGGTTTCATCGTATCGCTGTTGGGCGGTAGCCGTGTGCAGATAGGCGGTCCTACGGGGGCGTTCATCGTCATAGTCTGCGGCATTGTCAAGAACAACGGCTTCGAGGGGTTGCTCATATCCACCGTTCTGGCCGGTATCTTTTTGGTGGCGTTCGGGCTTCTGCGTCTCGGGGCGTTGCTCAAATACATACCGCAGCCGTTGATAATAGGCTTTACTTCGGCAATAGCGCTCACCATATTCACCACACAGATAAACGATGCGCTCGGGCTTACCATCGCCGATATACCAGACTCTTTCACAGGCAAGTGGGGAGCCTACTTCTCGTCTCTCGATACTTTCAACCCGTGGGCGTTCGGCATAATGACAGCCACGCTATTGATAGGCATATATACCCCCAAGCTGATAAAACGGGTGCCGGGGTCGTTCATAGCCATAGTGCTCATGACGGCCGTAGTGGCCATATTCGATCTGCCGGTGGTTACTATCGAGACCCTATACGGAGATATACCCAGCACAATATCGGTGTCGGCTCTTAAATTCGACCTCGCAGGTATCGGCGATTACATACAGCCCGCCATAACCATAGCCCTGCTCGGCGCCATAGAGAGTCTGCTCTCGGCGGTGGTGGCCGACGGTATGATAAGCGGGCACCACCGCTCCAATACCGAGCTGATAGCGCAAGGCATAGCCAACATAGCCACGCCGTTCTTCGGAGGCATACCCGCTACCGGCGCAATAGCCCGTACGGCCACCAACATCAAGAACGGCGGCCGCACACCCATAGCCGGTATAGTTCATGCCGTGGTGCTGTTGCTCATCGTCTTGTTCTTCGGACGGTTCGCCAAGCTGATACCCATGAGCGTGTTGGCCGGCATCCTCATACTGGTGTCATACAACATGAGCGAGTGGCGTCTGTTCCGTTCGGTGGTGACACGTTCGGGGGCTTTCGACCGTATCATATTGTTGGTCACCTTTTTCCTTACCGTGTTTGTAGACCTTACCGTGGCGATAGAGGTGGGCATAGTGTTGGCCGCGCTCATGTTCATGAAGCGTATGTCCGACTTGGGAACAAACCTCGAGGAGAGCCGCGACATAGACTATATCAACAACTACGGCGACCTGCCCCGTGAGATAGGTGTGTATGAGATATCGGGTCCGTTCTTCTTCGGTTCGGCCAAACACTACTGCAACGTGATGCGGGAGCTCGGTCTCAAATACAAGGTGATGATATTGCGCATGAGAAACGTGCCCTTCATCGACGCCACGGCCGTGGTCAATCTGGCCGCCATGGTCGCCGACCTCGAAAAGAGCGGCACCAAGGTGGTGCTGTCCGGGGTACGTCAGGAGGTGCGTACCGTGCTCGAACGCAGCGATAACGACATGATACATACCGTATCGATATCCGATAACTTCACCGAGGCGGTGGAGGTGGCCAAAAAGGCCATATAAGAAACCCCTGAAACGGGAACCCGAAAGGCCATGATACCGTCGTAGGTGTCATGGCCTTTCTTTTTATGAAGAAAAGGGGCTTCTGAATATCACCGAACCCCCATCCTTAATATGGGTTTTATATGGCATTGAGAGGCTCCCCTGTATCGGGTTTGTGCGGGCCGTGCCGAACGGGAAAGTTTAGATATAAAATTCAGCTAATAATGCTTATACACTTGCGGGCCTCCGTTTGGGTAGAGTTTTGCCCATCGCGACCGAGATGTGGCCGTTAGGCGGGCTATTCTCTTGGTACGCCTTGTTCTCCTGTTGCAGTCACGATGCGGCCCTTTAGAGGCCATTAGCTCAGTCGTTCAACAGATATATGCCGTAATCGCCCACCTGCTCCACGAACATGGGGGCTAACAGTTCGCCCAACTCCTCTTCGCGCCGGAGCTCGCGTCCGCGTACGAACAGCAGGGTAGGGGTGCCTGACTCTGCGAGCCTCACGAGGTCGTCGAACTCCTCTACGGCGGTCAGCTCCTTGCCTATGAACACATCCATGTTGTCGCCGCGGAATTTGTAGTAGGCGTAGTCGGTTACTCCGCGACGTTGCGCCGTCTCTACGCCTCGGGCGGCCAGTTCGCTCACGCCTATGTAGGGGTTGAAACAGGGCAGAGTGAACGAGGATGCGAATATGCAGAGCAACATGCCCGCGGCTGTGGATGCTATCGAAGCACGCACGTGACCCTTGGCCGCCATTACTATTCCGGCCGCCGACATGAGCGAGAGAACACCGCCTCCTATATATATCAGATGGATGTTGCGCGGTATGACAGGCAGAAGATCGCGGCAGAAGAACAGCGCGGGAAATACACATGAGAATATCGCGGCAGGTACTATTACGGAGGCTTTGACCCAGCCGTCGGCCCCGCACCTCTCCACGGCCATGAAGGCCGCATATATGAAGAAGGGGTATATCGGCAAGAGGTATATGTCTATCTTGGAGCTTACCAACGACATTACAACGAACGTGGCGACCGTCGTTACTGTAAGGAACCGCAGTAACGGATCGTGACGCGTATCGCGGCGGGCGACAGTCTTTACGAACATTACCGCCACGAACAACGACCACGGGGCGGCCGAATACCATATTGTCCTGAGATAATACCACACCGGCTCCTTGTGGTGAAACGAGTTGACTCCGCGT
>CAMWRR010000016.1 GCA_947176715.1 uncultured Rikenellaceae bacterium
ATCGGCTTCACCTCATATCCCGCCTCTCAAAAGGGGCTGTGCCCCCTCGTTTTTGCTTACTTTTGTCGAGTGACAAAAGTAAGTCTCCACGAAGTGGCCGCCGGAGGCACAAAACAAAACAAAATAACCTCCCTACAATACCCCCGCCGGAGGCACAAAAAACCAAAGCAATCCCCCGCTATAAAACATCCGTCACAACCCCACAAGAGGATTAACCCTGTATAAAAAAAGAGGGGCGATTAAAATTAATCGCCCCTCTTTTTTTATACAGGGTTAATCCTCTATCACGATACGGAAGCCGCCGTCGTGGAGTTTCTGCCACGGCAGGAAGCTGCGACGGGTGTAAGAGGTGGCGTCTTTGGGGCGATCCCACCATGAGCCGCCGCGTACCACCTTCATGACAGGTGCGCCCTCCACTACCTTCTTGGCACCGTAAGGCTTGTAGTCGGAGCGTGTCCACTCCTCTACGTTGCCTATCATGTCGTAGAGACCCCACGGGTTGGCCTGATACATGCCGCCTTTGTCGGCGAGGATCATGTTACCGTCGTCTACGGTCTCCACCTTGGGCAGGAAGTTGTAGTACTTGAACCAGAAGCTGGTCTTGGGCATAGGCTTGGGGTCTACGCCCGACACTACCAGTTTCTCCGTCTGAACATCGGCGAGGTTGGCGTACTTGCCGAAGTCGGTATTGAGATTACCGTACCAGTAAGCATCCGAAGAGCCGGCACGTGCGGCCCACTCCCACTGCTCCTCGGTGGGGAGGGTGACGTTGAGGCCCGTCTTCTCAGAGAGGAGACGACAGAACTCTGCGGCATCGTCATAGCTTACGCGGGTGACGGCCTGGTCGGGCAGGTTGGCCGGATAACCCGGACCCACATGGTCTTTCCACAACTGAGCCACGTAACGGCTGTCGTGGTCGGGCACGAGGGCGCGGAACTGTTCGTTGGTTATCTCGAGCTCACCCATCCAGAAAGGCTTGGCTATCTTGGCCTTGACCTCGGGGGCATCCTTGCCGTAACGGTTGTTGCCCATCACGAACGAGCCAGCGGGTATACGACGCAATACCACCTTGACACCCGGAGCTATCTCTATCTCCTTGCGGGTGTCACCGAGGGCATTCTGCATCTCTACTGCCTGCTCGGCGGTGAAAGGCCAACCTTTGACCTTCACCTCCTTGGTGCTCACGACCTTCTCCTCAGGCTTCACGGGAGCAGGTTTCTCTTTACCTTTCAGATATTCGACATAGTCGTCGAGCTCCTGCTGCCAGTCTACCACCATATCGTTGTACTTCTTGGCCAGCTCCATACGACGTTTGACCTGATCGCGTCCCTTGAGCTCGCTCACATCGTTGAACGTGCTGTAATATGGGCAGTTGAAATCTATCCACGTGTAGAGCGTGCGCCACTCCTCGTCGGTGAGTTCCACGCCGTGATGGCCCTTTTTGAGCATCTGTATCATGGGCGATGTAGAGGCGTGATATTCGTAAGGTTTCATCACGTATATGTCAGCCTCGGGGCCCTGACGACGGAAGTAGGGGTGGAAGTTGAGGTAACTCTCTGAGAATCCGAGCCTGTCGTCGTAACGACCGCTGGTATAGTCGATAGAGCTCTCGCTGTTGTGACACGCGATACAAGCGCGGTCGAGGATGGGCTGTATCTCGAACTCGAAAGTGAACGGGCGAACGCCACCCTCGGGAGCCTCTATCTCCAACGGCTTCATCTTCTGGGCGATGGTAGCCTTGGGCACGGGCATCTTGTTCTGATCCTCGTGGCAACCCACGCACGATACCGTCTCGCCGGGCATACCCGTTATCCAGCTACGCATCCACTGTATGGCGCGACCCTCCGAGTCGAGAGGCTGAAGCGATATGGGGGTGTTGGCAGGTATCTTGAATGTGGCTGAACCGTCCTCCTGTACGGGCACCTCGCCCAAAAGACGCTTGATGTCCCAGCCGCTCTGAATACCCTGAGCCACGTGGTTGGACGGAGAGTCGATATAGGCATACTCGTATGCGAACACGCGCAACTTCTTGACCTCGCCGCGCGGCACGCCGGGCAGACCCTCGCCCTCGTATATGTCCTGTATGAAGACGGTGGCCTCTTTCTGTGTCAAATCCACACGATCGGGGATAACGGGAGGTGTAACCTTCTTCTCGCGGAGTATGGGGCTGTTGAGACCCTCGCCCTCGAACTCGGCTATCAACGTCACGTTATCGAACACGTCGACTAAATATATGCCCCAGAGCGACTCCTCCTGCAGCTTGGCAGAGACGAGGAAATACTTGTCGCTGATGGGATAGGGTTTAAGGAAGTGGGGCCATGTGTACTGCACCAAAGAGTCCTTTATCTCGGCCACCACCTCGCGGTTGCGGAAAGGTATCTCCTGCACGAGACCCTGCAGCTCCTTGCGTCCCTTGGCGGGGTCGAATATCATGAGACGACCCGAACGAGCCACGCCGTGGTGTCCTGATATAACTGAAATGAACGCCGAGGGCGAGCCGGGTATCTGTTGTATGTCGAAGGTACTGTTGGGGAAGAAGCCGCCGCTACCGTAGAGGGCCTTTACCTCGGTGCCGTCGGGGTTCATGTGCATCACAAAGCGCGAGAAGTAGTGAGCAAGGTCGGTATACTCCCAACGCACGTACATCACCTTGCCGTTGCTCATGACGGTGGGGTGCCAGTTGGCATCCTGGTCGAAAGTGATACGGCGCAGACCGTGATCGGCGGGATTGTAGAGCACCATGTTGCCGACGGGATCTTCGCCGTCGACGCACGGAACGCCCTGATAACCGATGTTCGATACGGCCATTATCTTGCCGTTGGGCAGATAGGCGCCGTCGAAGAACTCGAGGTCGTCGTCGTCGACGGTGACGGCCTCACGTATGCCGTTGCCGTCCACGCCAACCTCGAATACGCCCCACAGACCGCGGTCGTTGATCTTGGTGAACAACAGACGGTCGGCATCCCAGTGCAGGTGCAGGTCGGTGGCGGGACTGCCCCCCTCCGGCTGGTAGATGGTGCGCACACCCATGTCACCGGCCACGTCGGTGAGCTCGGCGATTGAGGCGTCGAAGCCCATACGCGATGCCGACATCTGGTTGGACCAGTTGTTGGCCTGCGTACCCAGCTCGGGAGCCATCGCGGTGCGGGCCTTGTCGCCCAGCTTGTAACGGCCTACGATGATGTTACCCGATTTGAGGTAGGGGTTGGCGAGCATTATCTCGCGCTGGAGGTCGAGAACCTTCTGCGCCTTGGCCAACTCGGCATCCGAACCGGTGTATATGTCTATGCCCGAATCGAGAAGCGCGAACAGCTCTTTTACCTTGGGCTCCACCTTGGCGGCATCGAAGCCCTTGATGGTCTTCATGTCGTTGAAAGCGTCGGTTATGCTCGCCTTGTTGACCCATTTGAACTTGCTCTGCATGAACAACACCTTCTTGGCGTCGTTGAATATCTGTATGTAATCCTTTGCAGACTCGGGCTTAGAGGGATCCAATGCCGCAAGACGCGCCTTGAAGGCGGCGGGGTTGTCGAGCCTGCCCACCAGACGTTCGGCCGCACGCTTCTCTATACGCGCATTATCCAACTCGTTTATCCACGCGGGTGTGAAGACTCCGCCGAGCTTGATGAAGTCGTTGACCTCGTCGTGAGCGATGGTTGAGAACGACGCCAGCACATCGTGCGAGGCCACGTTCTGAAAATCGACACGCACGGCACCCTCTCTCGAAGAGAAGTCGTCGAGTGCAAGCTCCACCGTCAGGGTCTTGTACTTTTTATCGAGCCTGATGACGAACTCGCCGTTGGGACGCATCACTATGCCGCTTGCCACCTCCTCGCCGGCCACGTGTATGGGACGGCGATAGTAGTTCTGGTTATAGACGGGAGGAGAGGGGAGCTCGAAATAGTCCCTCTGCGCGTTCTCCAGCGGAGTTACCGTACCGTCCGTAGCCACCAGCTTGCCGCCGGTGAGCACGAGCTGGTCGTTGCCGTTGCCTCTGTCGGCGACACTTATCAGTATCGCCACCTTATCGAGACCGGCTACATCCACCGTGACACTCTTGGGGCGCTCTCCGCGACGCACCACCTCGCCTACGGGCATATTAGCCGCGGCTAAGGAAGAGGCCACATGCTTCTTGGCACCGACCACGGCATCGCCCCAGCCCTGAGCGAAGAGCCCGGGAGATACGGCCATCGATGCGAGAAGCAGACACGAAAAAATGGTCTTTTTCATCGTTCTATATTATTTTAGTTTATTTAATTATAAAAGTCTCTTGTCATTGTTGCCGGCATACATGCGGACATCTTCTTGTAAAAACGTTTTAGCTGAGGTGTCTATTTTATTATCTCGCGTAATCTCAACAACCTAACGAACGCTACTCGAAGAATTTACCCTTGAGAGGCACCACGGCCGATATGTCGCCGATGCCTTTGTCGCTGCGACCGACGCTCCAGAGCACCTTGCCCTCGGCATCTACCTCCATGAGCATGGGCTGACGTTTGTCGCCGCCGTGACGGAGCCAGTTGCACACCAGTGTGCGACCGTCCTTATAGCGTATCAACTGAGCCACGAAGCCCAGTTTTACATTATCTATATCGTCCGAAGTGATCTTTTCGACTATCTGTTCGCTCTCGGGGTCGTACTCCACGTAGCTGTGGGCGTCGCCCTGCGGGAGCAACCAGTGACCGCCCGGCAACTGTGTGAGCGAGAAGAGCGCGCCGCCCACCTGATGGGTCTTAAGCAACTCGCCCTCCGGACTGAGAACCAACACCTTGCCGTTCAACAAGGGGACCAGATAGTTACCCTCCGGCGACACCCTTATCTGACGGAACTGTCCGTGGGGGTTCTTCTCCTCGAGCTCGAATTCTATCACCTTCTTCTCGCCGCCGAAACGGTCGAGCACTACTATAGTGGCGGGATTGCCGCACACTCCGAGCACATATTTGCCTTTGTGCTCCACTATGGACTGCACCTCGCGAGGGGCCTCCACCTTGTAATCCCACAGCAACATATTGGTCATATCAACGCTACGGGCGCCGCGACTGTAAGAGTAGGCTACCGTGCCGCGGGCCTTGGAATAGACTACGCTGTTGCATTCGCCGCCCTCGGGCAGAACGGTCATCCACACGGGAGCCTTGGTGTCGCGGTCTATGATCGCCACCTTGTCCCATCCCGAACCCGCCACCAGATATTGCTCGCCCTTGGCGAAGAGATTCACCGACGACAAAAGCGCAAGCGATAACATCAATGTTGTTCTGACAATCTTCATATACTTTAGCTGTGAGTATGTTATAAAAAGACGGGCGACGCACGCTCCGCCGGAGCCTCAGGCCCCGCCCGTCGTTATGTTGCGTAAGCTCCTGCGAGGCTATTTCTTAGCCAGATCGCGGAACATCTCATACGCCTGATCGGGGGTGAGGTTGTCGTGAACCACGCCGCGCACCGCCTGTATCATGGCGGCGGGAGCCTCGCTCTGGAAGACGTTGCGACCCATGTCGACACCGGCCGCACCCTCGTTGATAGCGTTGTAGCATAGCTCGAGAGCCTCTTTCTCGGGGAGCTTCTTGCCGCCGGCTATCACTATGGGCACAGGGCATGAGTTGACCACTTTGGCGAAGCCCTCGCAGTAATAGGTCTTGACGATGTTGGCACCGTTCTCCGCGCATATACGCGATGCGGTAGAGAAGTAGCGGGCATCGCGGGCCATCTCGCGGCCTACTGCGGTGACACCCATCACGGGAACGCCGTATTTGTAGCCGTTATCGACGGCGCGTGCAAGGTTCTCCACGGTCTTGGCCTCGAAGTTCTGATTACCTATGGCAACCATCACCGCCATAGCCGATGCGTTCACGCGAACGGCGTCCACCGGGTCGATGATGCACTCGTTGTTAAGGTCGGTCAGAAGCGAGCTGCCGGCCGACGAGCGGAGGCAGATAGCCTTGCCTGAGGTGGGGGGCACCACGCTACGCAACGAGCCGCGGGTACACATCAGCGAATCGGCATACTCTATGAGGGGCACTATGCCGAGGTCGAGACGCTCCAGACCCGAGGTGGGACCCATGATGTAACCGTGGTCGAAAGCGAGCATCACGGTGCGACCGCTCTTCACGTTGAAGATGCGGGCCAAACGGTCTTTCATACCCCAGTCGAGGTTGTCGGAGCCTTTGAGTATGAAGTGTTGGTTGGCAACGGGGATGCCGATGCCGTAGTCTTTGTCCTTGTTCTCAAGGATGCCGTCCAAATCTGCCATTTTCTGTTTCTCTTTTTTATTCAGACACTCTCCCGCCCCGGCCCGGGACCACCCTGCCGAGGTGCCAGAGATGTCCGTTTGATTCAACAATTTATATCGAAAGCCGCCGCCGACCTTACTATCTGCGACGATAGCTCCCGTTACGCACCCCTCTCGGGGGCGTGTCATTAAAGCGCCTGTGCGAACGACTCGAACATGCAGGCCCACGAGGTGGCGCCGCTGTCGGCATAGCCTATCGACTTCTCGCCGTAGTTCCGCGCGCGTCCGAAATTGGCCTTCATGTTGACGGTGGCTTCGGCGCCCGCAAGAGCCGCCTTGGCACCCGCGTCCATTATCTCCTTTATGTCGTTAGAGCCGCAAGAGCATATCGCCTCCACGGCGGGAACGAGCGAGTCCATCATGGTCTTGTCGCCGGGCATGGCCTTGGTGTTCTTCTTCACACCCTCTACGCCGCCCTTGAACATGGCCTTGACACCCGCGGCGTCGAGCTCTTCACCCGCAGCGTTGTCGCTCATGCCGAGGAAGAAACCGCCGAGCAGCGTGCTGGTAGAGCCGCTGGTCTTCATCATGACGTTGAAGCCCATGTCGTTCAACATCTGTTTGAACTCGGTTCCGTTCTGAGCCCCCTCGCACACGGCGGTCAATGCCGTAACGATGGCCGTACCGTGGTCGCCGTCGCCCGTAACCGCGTCGAGCTTGGAGAACTCCTCCTCGCGTGCGGAGATGTTCTTCATCGCCGTATCGAGCATCTTTTTGAAATCAGCTACTGTGAGTTTTTCCATTTCTTTATGTTATGTAACGGGGCGGGCGCATACATAACGAGACGCCCTCCCCTTCGATTCAAACTATTTGCAGCACTTACCGAGCGTTGTCCAGTAGGGTGCGTTGGCGGGTGCGTTCTTGAGCAGACACTCCTGTTCGTCGTCGAGCTTGGCCAGTATCATCTGGAAGCCGGCCTGCTCCTGTACGGTGAGTATCTCGGCTATGCGGCCCGATACCACGTTGACACCGGCAGCCTCGAGAACCATAGCCGCCTTGCGGTAGACGATAGAGAGCTCCATGTGGGTGGTGGCGCCCACGCCGTTGACTATGAGCAACACCTTGTCGCCGGCCGCCGGTTTAACCTTTTTCATGAGCTGGCCGATCATTATCTCGGCGGTAGCGTCGGCGCTGACCAACGGCTGCTGGCCGCCCTGACCGCCCTCGCCGTGCTGACCCATACCTATCTCCATGATGCCGTCGGGCAGGTTGGCGATGGTGGCGCCGTTCTGCGGATGGGTGCAGCTCTTCATGGCAACGGCCAGAGTAGCGGTGCCGTCCACGAACTTCTTACCTATCTCGTATATCTCCTCTATGGGACGTCCGGCCTCTGCGGCGGCGCCTATTATCTTGAAGAGGGGCACGCAACCGGCCAGACCGCGACGGTCTTCGTCCGGGGTGTCTATACCTGCGCTTATATCGTCGCAAGTGAGCAACTTAACCACCTTGATGCCGGCACGCTCCGCCAGCTGGGTAGCCATATTGGCGCTCATGACGTCGCCCGAGTGGTTGAGAACCACCAGCAGGATACCGGCGTCGCGCTTGAACATCTGAAGCGCCTGAAAGAGACGCTGTGCGCCCGGAGCGGCGAATACGTCGCCCACTACCGAGCAGTCGAGCATACCCTCGCCCACGAAACCGCTAAGCGCGGGCTCGTGACCCGAACCGCCGAGGGTGACGATAGCCACCTTGTCTTCCGACTTGGGTGTGGCACGCACCACTATGTTCTCTCCGCCGAGCTTGACGAAATCCTTGTAGGCCATAGTATAGCCCTCGAGGAGCTCCTTGGTGATGTTATCTGGGTCGTTGATGAATTTGTGCATTGACATGATCATTTGCTTTTTACGGACTGTTCTCTAAAGCCTCGGGGCTGAAAAACCGTCCTGTCTATTTAACGGAACTCTCCGCTCTCTTTCGCCGCCACCGTCACCGGCCGGGCGAAAGAGAACAGAGAATGAATTATTTGGTGTATTGCATCAGCTCGAGAGCTATACCCTCCTCCTCGATGAAGGCGATGGTAAGCTCCGGAGAGCATACCGTCTTCTCCATCAACACCTTCTTGCCTTTCATCTCGGCGTCGATATCGTCTACCTCGTAGGCAAGGTGGGTATGGGTCTGGATAAGCTCCGCAAGGGGCGACTTCTCATCGCCGAGGCGCAGGAACTCCAAACGGTTGGGGCTCTTGGTGAAGTCGGTGAGATATACCTTCAACCCCTCGTTGTAGAACTCGCCGGGCTGTGATACGTTCGTGGGAACGCCTATGTGATTGAGCTTTCTCATGACAGACTACATTTTGGCGTTGGGGTTTGAGAAGCGCAAACCGTCGTTGTCGTGATAGTTGGCGTACTCGTGAACGATAGCGCCCTCGTCACCGGCATAGAGGAAGTGGAAAGTGCCCTCCTCTTTGAGACGGAGAATCTCGCCGCGGTTCTGACGGGTGCAGTTCTTAGAGACAGTAGTGGCTTTCTGGCTCTCGGGAACGGCGGGAGCGTCTGCCGTAGGCTCGCCCACCTCGCTGAAGTTGTATGCCCAACCCTCGCTCATCTTCCACGACTCGTGCTTTGCGGGGAAGTTGGTAGCCACGTGTTTGTGCTCGGGGATCATCTGACCGGGGAGCAGGTATATGTCGTGAGAGAAGTAGCCGTGCTCGGCGTCATTGATCCAGAAGATACCGCCCATACCGCAATTCTCGAAATCTCCCAGACCGAAGTCGGTGACCCAGATATTCTCTTTGAGGAACGGAGTCATGGGGGTGTTGTGGTATTCGAGCAACTCCATGATGGCTTTCATAGCCACCTCCTGATTGAACTTGCCGTCGGTGTAATAGTCGGCATTGGTGTACTTCTTGGCAAACGGTGCTTTCATAGTTGTAGTTGTTGTTTCTTCGTTAACTGACGTTTTTCCGGAATTACAATCGCATGCGGTGACGGAAGCCGCCATGAGAACCGCTGCGAAAATTTTCAGTGTTTTCATCTTTTTAAGTTTTATTTCAGTTTGTTTTCATCTTATAACATTCAGGCCTATTGCGATTCATACGAGGCCACCCCCTCTATCTCCACCAACAGCTCGCTACGGCATACGTCGGTGTTGAGAAAGACGAGGCTCGCGCCCGGATACCTGCCGCACATATAGTCCCTCACCGCGGGCATATCCCCGGCATGCTTTACATAGACGCGAAGCAGCTCGTAACGAGGCGCGCCCACGCTCACCGCAGCGCCGTAACGCGACAGATTCTCCGGCGACACCAGATAGTCGATGTTCTCCATAGTGGTGGCCGTTTGGGCTATGACGTCGCCCGCCCCCACGCTCTTCTCTCCGCGTATGGATGCCGTGCCCGATATGTAGCTCATGAGACTGCCTCGCGAGAGCACAGCCTTGCCGCGCTCGAACTTGGGTGTCGTACGGGTGCGGAAATGGCTGTCCTCGGCGCCGAGCAACACATTCTGCGAATAGTCGTGTGCGGGCACCTGCAGGCCGTTATCCAGCGGCACCGTCTGCACGTCGCCTCCGCGCATGGCGTTGAAGTCGACCACCACCCCGCACGGACCGGCTCCTATACCGGTAGCGGCGGGATAGCCGCAAGGCCACTCCCCGCCCGAGTAGAAACGGGTGCGCGCGTCGTTGAACACCTGATAATTCTGATACTCGCCGACAAAGCCGGTGATATCCTCTATGTAGTTCCACTGACGCACTATGTCGCCGGTGCGCATACCCTCAGCCGACAATATGGCCGAGGCCTTGGCGAAAAGGCTGTCGCACTGCTCCCCGAGCGGCGCGTGTATGTCGCCTCTCAGGCCGCCCGCAACCACCTCGCGGAACTCACCGCACTCCACCGCTATATAACGTTCGCCCGCGACGTTTTCATATCGCACAGCGGCCTCGCCCTCCGCAAGCAGATGGCACTCCGCCGCCACACCGCCCCCCATAGGAGGCTGGGGCACATAGCTGAAAACGGGCCGACTGTCGCCGAAACGGTCTGTCAACGAGCGTTCTATCTCCCCCACATGGCGCACATACTCCTCCCTGTCCGACGGAGAGCCGAAAAAGACCGTCCTCACGGGCAGCCCCTCGAGCGCGGCAATGCGGGAAACGACCGACGCGCAAGCCTCCCCGAAAGAGGAACCCTGCGCCGATACAACCTTATATCCGTATGCTGGTCTCATATCCATAAAACCGGCTATAACGATTTTACATACTCCACCAAAGCGGCCATATCCTTTTTGCTCACCTTGCCGTCGATGCCGTGTCCGTGTACGGAGAACACCTCCTCCAACGTAGCGGCCCTGCCGTCGAACAGATAGGGACCGGTGCGCCATACCTCACGGAGCGTCGGGGTGTCCCAACCGGCGTCGAACTCTATGTCGTCGCCTATGCGGTGCATCTTAAGGTCGGTGAAATAGGGACCCGAGTGGCACTCGTCGCATCTGAGACGCTCGAATACCATACGACCCTGCTTGGCTGTCTCCGAGAGCTTGCCGTCTACCAGATAGGGGCTGGGCACCGCCTCCAGCGACTTTAAATAGGCGTCGACACACGCGGCGTGATCCTCCGGCACGTTATAGAACTGTATGTGGAAGAAGCCTTTGCGAACCGCCAGCTCCGCCGTCTCGCGTATCCCCGATATCATGCTGGGAGGGGTCACGTGCGCATACAACATGCTCTTGCAGTTCTTGGGGTTGCCTATGCCGTCGTTCATAAGATCCCAGTTCATGCCGTCGGTACGGGCATCGCCGGGGTGGCAACCGTTGCACGACTGCCAGTTCTGGAAGCAATACTCGGCGTCGTTGAAGTAACGCTCGCCGCGCTGGGCCGCCGTCTCCATACGCGACGGATTCAATGCCGCCGTAGCGACCACATCGCCGCTCCCCGCATCTATGACATTGAGCGTGTCAGAGAAGTAGGTGGGAACGAAAACCATCCCCTCCGACAGAGCCACACGGCGCGGACCGTTGCCCTCCACCTTGACCCTGTCGCGCATTCCGTAAAGGAACTGCAGGTCGTAAGAGAGGCGCGACCTGTCGGCGGTCTTCTCGAACTTATCTATGAACCTCTTGTAATCTATCACCGATACATCGTGCGTACCCGACTGGGCCACGACCAGCTTATCGCCGTCGCACGCCAAGCCCCACACCCCTGCGGCGCCGTGCTCCGGCTCGTCCACGACCACGGAGCCGAGGAAGTCGAGCTTACGGGCGTCTATCACGCTCACGGCCGAGGTGTTCATCCACCCCTGCTGCAACTGCGAGGTGGGCACCTGAAAGCGGCCGAGGTTATGGCTTACCAGCACGTATTTGCCGTCCGGCGTGATACAGATGTCGCGCAAGGCGTTGCTGCCGTTGTCGAGCTTTATGTCTTTCACCTTGGTCATGGAGGCCACCTCTATGACCGACACGTCCGCGGCCACGTAATCGACATCGGCACGCTGGAACGGAAGGAAGTTGTTGACGAAGAGATAGCGTCCGTCCGGCGACATCACAGCGGCGCACGGCTCGCGCAGAACCGCCGCCTCGCCGACAGGCTCCAACGTAGCGGCATCTATTTTGGAGACGGTACCACTAAAACGATTCAGCACATAAACATAACGACCCGGCCCGTCCAAAACCGGAGAACACGCCCCAGAACCGGTCTTTACACTTTTTTGCACCTCTCCGCCGACAAGATCGACGAGCATCAACTCTCCGTCGCCGCCGTAACCGGCAGTGACATAGGCCTTATCGCCCTTGACGGCGACACCCGAAAGGGGCTTGCCCAAATCGAACGCAGAAAGCTCCGCGCCCTCTTCATCGTAAATATACAACGCATCGTGTCCCTTGGACGAGACGTACAGCTTGCCGTCCGCCGCCTTTATATCCGAAGGATAGGCCGGTGCGGTGCTCTTGTCGTCCGCAGGAGCGAAAGCGGCGACGTAAACGACGGACAACGCGCACGTCATCGCCACGATAACTCCCACCACTCTCTTTTTCATAATATAACTCATTAAACCATAAACGAATCGACAGCGTTTTTCTTGCGATAGCCCCGCAATGCAGACACAGTCGTTCGGGAACAAAGGTAACGACTTTTCCCGATTGCCGCAACTGTTTTATGACAAAAAAAGTAGCCCCAAAGCTAAAAATGAAAACAAAACGGAGTAAAAACAGAAAATAATTAAGTCGCTCCGCACAAGCTCCGTCCACAAGCTACACATTCAAAGACGATTATCGTCATAGGCAGAAACGCATCGCAACAAAAAGAGCGAAAAACTTTCAATATAAAACTATTTTACATATCTTTGTTGTAATCCGTAATGAAACAAGGAACGCATGACAACGACAAGAACCAAACGCGTCTCCATAAAAGATATAGCGGAACGTGCCGGGGTATCGATATCGCTGGTATCGTTCGTGCTCAACGGCAAAAGCCGCGAACACCGCGTAGGCGAGGAGATCGCCGAGCGCATAACCCGCATAGCCGAAGAGATGCGCTATGTGCCTAACATGGTGGCCAAAGGGTTGCGTAGCGGACGCACCTACACCATAGGCTTCATAATTCCCGACCTCGAAGCCCCCTATTTCGCCAAACTCTCGGGCATAATAGAGAGGGAGGCCTCCGTACGCGGCTACTCCATAATGATGGGCTCCACCGGCGAGAGCGACACCAGAGCCTCGGGTGTGATAGAGCTGTTGCGCAGCAGGGGCGTAGACGGCATCATAGCCGCCCCCAACCACGGAAGCCGCGACGAGATAGAGCGTGTGGCCTCGGAGGGGGTGCCTATAATAATGGTAGACCGCCGCTACGACGGTGCCGACATAGCAACGGTGACGCTCGACAACCGCAAAGCCGCCTACGAAGCCACATGCGGGCTCATCGAGCGGGGCTACCGCAACATAAAGGCCGTAACCTACCGAAGCGGTCTCGAACACATAGGCGACCGTGTGGACGGTTATCTCGAAGCCATTGCCGAAAACGGTCTCGCGCCCGAGGTGTTCAGCGCCGACTACTACAACCGCCGCGATGGGATAGGTCGATGGATAGCGGCCTCCATGAGCGGACCCGACAAACCGGACGCGTTGCTGTTCATGGCGGACATACTGTGCGTGGACGGCATAATAGAGCTAACCGGAGCCGGCTACTCCATACCCGGCGACGTAGCGGTAATATCCTTCGACAAAAACGACGCCTTCGACCTCTTCAACGTCCCGATATCCTACATAGAACAACCTCACGACCGGTTCGCCGAGGCGGCGGTGGAGATGTTGCTCAAGGCCGTAAACGAAAAAGAGGAGCTGACCGCCGACAAGAGCGTGACCATCGACCACCGCATATATTGGAGGGGGTCTACACCAGTGTGCCATTAACGCAAAGGAATTTCCGACGAAAAGCCGTTACCGTCAAAAAATCATACGAAAAACGACACAGGTATCGCAAAAAATCCTTATCTTTACCGAATCTTTCAAAGAGACATATTCATGTCAAGTGTCGGCACCGATCATCCTTAAAAAACACTCTGAGAGACAGACCGTACAGACACCTTATATAAATATGTACGCATCATCGTCCAAGTTCGTCTATGGGCGAAATATTATTATAACTGCAATACAGTAAAAGACAATCAGGCACTAAAAAATTCACTTTGTTTAACTAAATTCATCATCAATGAAAAACGGTACACAAAATCGGCTGAAAGGCTTTTTGTTCGCCGCCCTACTTGTAGGGGGGGGGGGGAAATACGATTTTTTAAGACCAAAACCGAGGCCCCACCGGTAAAAATCCAGCCTCGCAACATCAGGTAAAACACAACTCACGGGGCCGACGAA
>CAMWRR010000017.1 GCA_947176715.1 uncultured Rikenellaceae bacterium
GCCTATGCCGCCCCATCTAAGACCTACGGCATTGAGTGCCGCCACCGTGGCCTCGTCGGCAGTGGTGAGGTTTATAAACTCGGGAAGCCCCTGCGCCACCAGCGACTTATCGTAGTGGGTGACATATAGCAGGTCGATACCGGCCTCAGCCTCCACATCTACGCGTGCCGGTACGCTCTCGCCGAACTCAATGAGTGTGAAGCCGTCCAAATCGAGGTCCGAAGAGGTGAACCTACCCATAGGACAACGTCCCGGAGTTATGACTATGTCATGGTCTATGTTGTCGGTGTTGGGGTCGACCGTTACGGACGAGTGTATACCGCCGTCGGTTATGTCGCCGCTCTCCGACACCCTGAATGTGAATATGTAGTGCTCGCGCGGCTCGACGTCGGTGATGGTCTTGCGTAACTTATAGGCGGTGCCCTGTTTGTTCACGAGGCTCAACTCCCATGTAAGCGACCCCGGATCCTTGAAATACCCCGAGCGTATCTCCTCCTCGGAGAAGGTAAGCGACGCCTTGTTGCGGTTATTTCTGACCACAGCCCTGTAAGAGCTGAACGCCTCGGTGACGCTATGGTCGAACCGGACGCTCACCTTGACATTGGCTATGCGACACACCACGCTCACGGTGGTAGCCTTTCCGGTTTTTATCTCGAACGTCTCGCGCCCGACCAGATAGGGGCTCTCCCAGTCGTCGACATCCTTGCCGTTGGTGGCCACCACGGTATAGGTACCGTTATCCAGCTCTATGGCATCGGGCATGCTGTTACTGTCATCGAACGACATGACCGCATCGCCCGACTGATCGACTATCTCGACACGATAGCTGTCGGGGTCGGAGTAAGAGACACGCTCCACGACGGACACGTCCGAGGTGATGCCCTTTATATACAACCTGCCTTTATTTCCTGCCGGATGCACAGTCGGGTCGTTGGTGCAAGAGGCGCACCACACGCACATGGCGGCGATAAGCATCGCCGTGAAATATTTTATGTTTTCAACCGACCTCATTTCATCTAATGTTCGTTTCACATTCCGGAATCTTCCGAAGCGATCTCAACCGATAGCTTCCGTGCCTGTCCGCAACAGAGACAATACGGAATATTACTTTCTGATAACCGTAAGTGTAGCGGCAACCTCCGCGCCTTTGTTGTCCACCAGTCTGAGGTGGAACTTGTGCGTGTTCACATCGAGAAGCCCCATGAACGCCCCTACAGAGAAAGAGGTGCTCTTGGCATCGGCTATAGGCTCTTCGCCAATAAGTCCGAGGTCGACGAAACCCTCTTTCAAGTTATCAGCCAAATGGGCTATATCGAATTTCTTAGGTATATTCAGATTACCGAGCACATCCTCCGTCAAGAACGGCGAATCTATCTCCACGAACAGGTTGGCTATACCCTCTGACGCGGAGAAGTTCACCACCACCGATGCGCCAGCAGCCTGTTCTGCGGTAAAGGTCAACGGCTTGCTTATATCGAAGTTCTTGCCGTTTATGGAGGGATCGCCTGCCTCGCCGCCCTGCTCTTCGTCATCCCAAGGGTTGTCACCGTCGCCGAAATCGCTACCGTCGCCGTAGTCGCCGCCCTCCTCGGGCACCGATACGATATGGTCCTTATCCGTCATAGAGCCGTCGATGGTGATGCCGAGCTCCGCCTCGCCAACGCCCATTGCGCTTACATGGAACCGGTGCAACTGGTTGGCTTCGGTCTCGTCTATCATTATGGTGTAAGTAAGAAGACTACCCGTTTTCTTGCTGAAACCTTTGGCCGTAACTCTGAGCGGGCCTACCGAGAAGAACCCGTACCGCTCCGAACCCTCGGGGGTAAACACCAGCTCGCTCTTCTCCGCACCGGCATTGGCTTTGGCTATGGTAAGGGTACCGCCGTCGAGCTGCGATGCGAAGCTCTCGTCGAAATCGACATGCACCGCCACATTATGCAACTTGCAGAGCAGATTCACCTCGTTGAGCTGACCCTCATAAACGCCTATACGCTCCTCGCCCTTGAAGTGGGGGCTGTCGAAACCGGCCAGCTTGACGTTGCCGCTCTCGGCCGTTATGGTGTAGCTACCCTTGACCACCTCCACAACGGGCGGCATGTCGGCATAACGCTCCCATGCGTAGAGAGCGGCACCGGTAGCGTTGTCGGTGAGGGTCACCCTGAAATTATCTATGTCGGCCAATGCGGCTATGGCGTTCTCCTCATCGGTGGCATAAGTGACTATATTGACCCCCTCCGAAGAGAGACCTATCCTCAGACTCAGACCGTGATCCCCGTCGGGATGCGACATCTCGTCGGTACAAGAGTATATGGATGCTACCCCTGCCATCACGGCAAATGCGTATTTAAAAATCTTTTTCATAGTCGTTATATTTTAACGAAATATTTCATGAGGCTTTTGACGGTATATGCCGAAAAGCCAGCTAATCCTTTATCTCGGTGTATATGAGTTCAACATTATCGACAGTGAGCACGTTGCCTATGTACTTACTGTCGTAATATCCGTTGAAGGCACCCGCCGAACCCCATACCTGCGCCACCGCGGGCGTCTCTGCCGTAGACGATACGAAAGCAATGGTTATATGGGTGGCTTTCAGCGTTCTGTTCGTATAATCGAATCTGAGCGTGACACTCCTGAAATCATTGACCGGAGCCTTGGCGGCATCGGCGTCTATCTTGGCGCGCCCCAACTCGGTGACAGCTCCGTCGGCGGCCCTATGCTCCACTATGGCGTACGCATCGAAGCTCTCGCCGTTTATCTGCGCGAACTTGTAATAGAAACGCATTCCCTCGGGACGCGACGGGAACTGACGGCCCATGTTTTCCGTGCGATTGCCTATATCGTAGTCGCCGGTAAAGAGCATGCCGGCAGTCTTGTTCTTGGTTATATATCCCGACCCGGCCACGAATGTAGAGCCGCTACCCCAGTTGACTGTGCTTATCTCGGCGGCAAGACCGCTGACACCCTGCGCCGAACGTGTTCCGGAATATTGTCTGTAATATGTGGAGTAACTGTTTCTATCGCTTGTAGTGAGCGCATTACGGGTATCCCAATATTTCGTAGACAAATCGTCCTTATCATAAGGATATATCTCGTATATCTCCGCACCCCCTACGAATGCGGATTTCTTTTGGTAACACATCCACTCGGTCCACCTCTCGAAACCCGCATCGGGCACCTGCGCCGCCTCTTCCGTGACGAGATCTACCGGGTCGCTGAAAACATGACCGTTGTAGGCCAATCTTATCCTATACGTCGTCTTCGGAGCCAGCCCCCACGACTTCATGTCGACCCTACCATCGCTCACTGTACGGCTGTCGGGAACATCTACCCACGCGCCGTTCTCATATATCTGCGTGGTGAACTTGGCCGGATTGGCATCGGCGACGATGGCCCCGGTCTCTATGTGGGTAGCCCATGCGGCGCCGTCGAACGGAAGCCACTCGAACGCGGCCTCACCCACATGCGCCGTATACAGGTCGCTCTCGACCGTCTGCCCCACTCCGTCGGTAACCTTCAGTGTGAAGGCGTGGTCGCCCGCTTCGAGCAATCCGAGCACACCGCTGAAGTCGACTGTGCCCGATATGTTGTCGGTCATGTCGTCCCACTTGAGCGAATCGCGCCGGACTATGTTTTTGGTCTGCGTGTCGATAGTGAGCAGATCGAACTCCTCGGGCCACCCGCGAGAGAGCAACGTGGGCGAAACCGTTTTGACTATGCACTCCCGTATCTGCCCCGGAGCGAATATGCCTATGCGCGCATCGTGTGAGAAGCCGTCGGTGTATGTCACGCTCTTATCGGCGTCGAAACCGGTGGCGGTGTAGACTGGCGCGGGCTTGGGGGTCATGAACTTGGGTATCTCGAAGACCAGCTCCTTGTCGTCGGTAGAGAGATCTTTGGTGATATCGAGAGAGAAAGAGCCGTTTTCGTTACGCAAAAAGAGCGTTATGTGGTCGCCCGGCGCCACATCCTTTATGGTAGGGGGAATATATACCTTATCCTCACCGTTGGTATTGGTGAACGATATGCGGAAACGGATGTCCGCAGGAGGGGCGAATGCCGAACGCTCCTCGTCGGAAGCGAACGTAAGGCGTGTTTCCGAGGTGTAGAGCAGAACGCTGTAATCGCTGTGGGCGGCCTTGAACTCGTCTTCGGCCACCACCGATATGCGCACGTTGCGCAACTTGGCCGTTACGGTTACGGGTGTCACCTCGCCGGCCTTTATCTCTACCGGACTCTCTCCGTAATAATAGGGTTTGGAGAAGCCTACCTTGGTGGAGTCGCCGTAAAAGGCCACTACCCTATGTTTTCCGCTACGCACCTTGCCGTTGCCGATAAGGTCGGAATAGCGGTTCCATTTCTTGATGAGCGTCTCGCCGGAATATATCAGAAGTCTGAAATTGCCGAGAGTGGTGCCCCACGGGTCTATCTCGGCGTTAAGATCGCTAACGGACTCCGAAGAATACGAGACCAGAGATAATCCTATCTCGCCGTCGAGACCGTCTTTCTCATCGCCGCCGTTCTCGAACTGACGACATCCGCAAAGAATGACGCTCAGAAACGACAGCGCTATTACGGTAATTTTTTTTGCCATATCGCAACCCTTTCATACATCCGCGGCCGCATCCGAGAGCCTTTCGACCCCGGCACCGACCTTTTCATAAGGAGCGGATGTTATTTTAGGTTATCATCATAGGCAGCCTATCTGCCCTGACTGTCAGCCACTTCCGCACGCCGCTATCACAACGGCGACATAACCGGAAGCGGTTTTCCGCTAGTAACGGAATTTTGGCAAATGTATAAACTTTTCATAACCGTGCAAAATTTCCATGCCTTTTTTTGAATGTCTCCCGCCACTGAAAAGGGCTTTACCTACAATGTTTCGTGCTCATTATCAACGCATACGACCGGCATCGGACCGTCTGTATGCCTGTCGTTATTCCGCAAACCACGCCCCGCAACCGAAAGACGGATTATTTTATTGGACGAAAATGCGACTTCGGAGAAATTTTATTACCTTTGTAGGTGTTTACATTTTTACGCTTTCCGCGCGAGGCCTCCGGGTAATCGGAGAGAGCGTACGGGAATGCGATTGGCCGTAAATCGATCATTAAATTATTATAGTTATGGCAATAACAGATCAGAAATTGTCGGGTCAGACGAGAGTCGAGCACGACCTTCTCGGCGACAAGAACATCCCCGTCGAATACTATTTCGGCGTACAGACCATGCGTGCAATGGAGAACTTCCACATCAGCCGCGTAAGGCTCAACATGTATCCCGTATTCATCAAGGCGCTGGCCATGGTGAAACAGGCTGCGGCGGAGGCAAACTGCGAGCTGGGCATACTCAAACCCGAGATACGCGACGCCATCGTGGCCGCTTGTAAAGAGGTACGCGAAGGCAAGTTCGACGACCATTTCGTAGTAGAAATGGTACAGGGCGGCGCGGGCACATCAACCAACATTAACTCGAAAGAGGTGATAGCCAACCGCGCATTGGAGCTGATGGGCCACAAGAAAGGCGAATACAAATACTGCCACCCCAACAACCACGTCAACCTGTCGCAGTCTACCAACGACGCATATCCCACATCGGTGCGCGTGGCCCTGCTCAACCGCACCCGCGACCTTATCGACGCGCTCAAGATGCTGGTAGAGGCCTTCCGTGCCAAAGGCGAAGAGTTCGCCGATGTCATAAAGATGGGCCGTACCCAGATGCAGGATGCCGTGCCCATGACCCTCGGTCAGGAGTTCGGCGCCTACGCCGCAACCCTCTCGGAGGAGATAGAGCGTCTCGAAAACAACGTGCGCCTCTTCCTCGAGATCAATATGGGTGCCACCGCAATCGGTACCGGTATCAACTCCGACCCCGACTACACCCCCACATGCGTGAAACATCTGCGTGAGATAACCGGCATGCCTATGGTAGCCGCTGGCAACATGATAGAGGCAACCAACGACACCGGCGCATTCATCATGTACTCGTCGGCAGTGAAACGTCTGGCCGTCAAGCTGTCAAAGATAAGCAACGACCTGCGTCTGCTCTCTTCGGGCCCCCGCACCGGCTTCAACGAGATCAACCTGCCCCCCATGCAGCCCGGCTCTACGATCATGCCCGGCAAGGTCAACCCCGTTATCCCCGAGGTGGTTAGCCAGATAGCATTCAAGGTGATAGGCAACGACCTTACCGTTACGATGGCGGTAGAGGCCGCTCAGCTCGAGCTCAACGCCATGGAGCCTATCATAGTGCAGGCGCTCTTCGAGAACATTGAGATGCTCATCAACGGCATGAACACACTCCGCGAGAGATGTATCGTAGGCATCACAGCCAACAAGGAGCGTTGCCGTCAGATGGTCTACAACAGTATAGGTCTGGTAACGGCCCTCAACCCCTATCTCGGTTACGAAGTATCTACCGAGCTGGCTAAAGAGGCCCTCGAGAACAACAAGGGCGTATACGATCTGGTACTCGAGAAAGGACTCATGTCGAAAGAGGAGCTCGATAACATACTCCGTCCCGAAAACATGGTAAAACCCCGTAAGTTCGCAAGCAAGAACTAATTACGGATATATTACAAGAAACGGGAGGCTACATTGGATGTGTAGCTTCCCGTTTTTTTGTTATTGCCGTACGGCGGCAAGCTACGGAAGATATGCCAGAAGATAGTTGGCGTGTTCAATGCGGGCTAACACCGCTTTATATAAAAATCCGTCGCAGGGTTCGGTCAGAACGC
Organism: uncultured Rikenellaceae bacterium; assembly: GCA_947176715.1. Classification (GTDB taxonomy): domain Bacteria; phylum Bacteroidota; class Bacteroidia; order Bacteroidales; family Rikenellaceae; genus CASDZP01. The sequence goes on from CAMWRR010000017.1 coordinate 6,737, forward strand.
CAGCGAGGGCCGTCAAACACATTCCGCTTTACCACGTCCGTGCGTCAGCGAGGACATCGAACACAAATTCCGCTCGATTCGGTCCGAGGTGACGAGGACCGTGAGCCTTTCCGCTTGGCGGACCCGGAGCGTAGCGCAGGGGACGAGCGGGCCGGAGCCTCCCCCCACGGAGGCCCGCAAGGGAGAGTAAAGGAGCTATAAGCGTTATTCGCAAAAAGCCCCCAACCGCATCTGTCAAATTCCCAGCCCGGCGCGGCCCCCGCAGGCTCCGTCCCTGTGAATCTCTCCGACTCCACGCTAAAAGCACTCTCCCGCACTAAATTCACAAGGAATCACTTGCTTATGCCCGAAGTATAAAGGCATTTCCCTTTCCCGGCCCGAGCGCCAGCGAGGGCAGTCAGACACATTCCGCTCTGCTCCGTCCGTGCGTCAGCGAGGACATTGAACACAAATTCCGCTCGATTCGGTCCGAGGTGACGAGGACCGTAGGCCTTTCCGCTTGGCGGGCTTGGAGCGTAGCGGAAAGACCGAGCGGGCCGGAGCCTCCCCCAACGGAGGCCCGCAAGGGAGAGTAACGGAGTTATAAGCGTTATTCACTGAGAGTGTCTAACCGTATCTGTTAACACTCCCTCTCGGAGCGGTCCCCCGCAGGCTCCGGCCCTGTGAATCTCTTCGACTCCAAGCTAAAGGCATTCTCCCGCACTAAATTCACAAGGAATCACTTGCTTATGCCCGAAGTATAAAGGCATTTCCCTTTCCCGGCCCGAGCGCCAGCGAGGGCAGTCAGACACATTCCGCTCTGCTCCGTCCGTGCGTCAGCGAGGACATTGAACACAAATTCCGCTCGATTCGGTCCGAGGTGACGAGGACCGTAGGCCTTTCCGCTTGGCGGGCTTGGAGCGTAGCGGAAAGACCGAGCGGGCCGGAGCCTCCCCCAACGGAGGCCCGCAAGGGAGAGTAACGGAGTTATAAGCGTTATTAACTAAATACACCTAACAGCATCTATTAAACCTCCCGCCCGACGCGGTCCCCCGCAGGCTCCGGCCCTTGTGAATTCCTCCAACTCCCCGCCCAAGGCACTCTCCCGCACTAAACTCACAAGGAATCACTTGCCCATAGCCCTCGCTCAGCTCGGGCCGCCATCCGGACGCAAAAGTTAGCCTATGAATCAAAAGTATAAACCAGACAATCCCCCTTAACCCCCAATACCATCAAAAAAAGAGGGAACCATACCATGTCCCCTCCTTTTAATTAATATTTAAGGCTATAATCAAACCGCATTGAACGCAGCGGCTATCTTCTCGGCCATATCGTCGAGCCCTTTCTGCAGCTTGCCGCCTATCATCATCTTCATCATCATGTTGAGTTCGGCGCGCAGTGTAAGCAACATGCGGGTGTCGTCGGGGGCCACGCTCTTGAGCTGAATCCAGAAGAAGAACTCGAACGGCAGGTCGTCGCCGGTTATCTTGACGAGCTTGTTAGGCTCACGTTCTACCATACGGAGCTTCACTGTAAAGCCTTTGACCTTGAAACTGCAGGTCTCCTCGGTAGCGTTCCACTCCTCCACCTTGTCGGCCACTATGGGGGTGAAGTTACCGAAATCGGAGAGTACGGCGTATATTGCTTCGTCGGGCTTGTTTATGCGTACCTGTCTGCTTTTGTACTCTGCCATACTACCTCCTCCATGTGTCGGGCGATGTGCGCCACTCCTTGAGTGTGTCCATCTCGCCGTCCGATACGTAACCGCGCTCCACGGCCGCCTCTATCAGTGCGGCATAATCGCTGAGCGTGTCGAGCTTGCAGCCGGTCGCCTCGAAACGTTTGGCCGCCTCGGGGAATCCGTAGGTGAATATGGCCACCATACCGAGCACCTCGCACCCCGCATCGCGAAGGGCCTCCACCGCTTTCAGGCTACTACCGCCGGTGGATACGAGATCCTCGACCACCACCACCTTGTCACCGGGCCTGTAGGCACCCTCTATCTGATTGGCCAGCCCGTGGTCTTTGGCGGCAGAACGTACGTATATGAACGGTTTGCCCATCTCCTCGGCGGCCAACACACCGTGGGCGATGGCTCCGGTGGCCACGCCGGCTACGATGTCGGCCTCGGGATAGAGTTCCGCTATGATTTTCGCAAAATTTTTGTAAATTTGCTTTCGTACTTTAGGGTACGAGAGTGTCTTGCGGTTGTCGCAATAGATGGGCGAATGCCATCCCGACGCCCATGTGAAAGGCTTGTCGGGGCTAAGTTTCACCGCCTCTATCTCAAGCAACGACGTTGCAATCTCTCTCTTGTCGATTGTGCTCATATCAAAAATATTAACAGGATGTACACCGTTTATTACTCCGAAAAGAGGATAGTTTTCGATGTTTCTGAAGACAAATATAATAATTGTAATCCGATTTTTCATCTTTCGCGCACCGATATATTTTCTTCGCGTACCGCTCTGTTCGATCTGCTGGCCGAACACGACACGCTCATATACGTATGCGACGACATAGAGCGGGCCTTCTCGTCGTTCTGCGACCTCTTCAACAGGGTTACCGCCGCGGGAGGGGTTGTGACCGACAGTAAAGGCCGCACGCTCATGATATACCGCAACGGCCGGTGGGACATCCCCAAAGGCAAGCGCGAGCCGGGCGAATCGATAGGCGAATGCGCCGTAAGAGAGGTGGGCGAGGAGTGCGGCATAAGCGGCCACGAGTGCGGCGATCTCATCACCGTCACATGGCACCTCTACCTCATGGGCGGCGAGATGATACTCAAAGACACCTACTGGTTCGAGATGAGCTACCGCGGTTCCGACACGCTCACACCCCAACGCGAAGAGGGCATCACCGACATAAGATGGTGTACGCCCGCCGAGACGGCCGCCAACACCGAGGCATCCTACTACACTATAAAGGATCTCTTTACGGCACTGAAAGACAAGAATATAAAACCTATAATATGAAAAAACTATTTGTAATCATGGCGACGGCGATAACCACACTTGCCGGATGCAACGACACCGACGACTCGTACGTGCCCCGTCTCACGGAGGCCGAGAAGGAGGCCGGCGTCTTCACCACCGAGATAATGCTCAAGATGAAGCGTCTGGGCAACACCCGTCTCTCCCCCGACGGCACGCAGGCCCTCTACGGCATCACCGTCTACAACGTGGATGAGAACAAGGGCTACACCAACCTGTGGGTCAAGCCTATGGGCGAGGGCGAGGCCGTCAAGATAACCAAGGGCGACTTCAAGGACAGCAATGCCCGTTGGGCCGAGCAGGGACGCAAGATATACTTCCTCTCCAACCGTAGCGGCAAGACAGCGATATGGAGCGTGTCGCCGGACGGCAGCGACCTCAAACTGGCCGTGGAGCCCGACGAGGAGATAAACGCCTTCGAGCTATCCCCCCGCGGCGACATGATACTATACACCGCTCAGGTCAAGGTCGACACCACGGCGCAGGATATGTACCCCGCCTACGACAAAGCCAAGGTGAAGATATACGACGACCTTATGGCCCGCCACTGGGACTACTGGTTAGACGGCACCTTCAGCCACATAAAGGTGGGTCGCTTCGACGGCAATAGCATCACCGACGTCAAGGACATAATGGCCGGAGAGCCGTGGGATGCCCCCCTCGCCCCCTATTTCGACATATCGGAGGTGGCGTGGAACAACGAGGGCACGCAGATAGCCTACACGGCCAAGAAGCTCCACGGCTACGACTATGCCGTGAGCACCGACTCCGACATATACCTCTACGACATAGCCTCGGGCACCACGCGCAACCTCACCGAGGGCATGCCCGGCTACGACCGTAACCCCGTCTTCTCGCCCTCCGACAGCCGTCTTGCATGGTGCAGCATGGAGCGCGCCGGCAACGAGGCCGACAAGGAACGTCTCTTCGTGATAGACCTTGCCACCGGCGAAAAGAGCTACATAACCAAGGATTTCGACTACAACGCCGGCTCGGTACACTGGGCCGACAACAACACCCTCTACTTCATAGCCCCCATAGAGGCTACGCATCAGATATGCAGGGCTACTGTAGAGCCGGCCGGCGACGTGGAGGTGATAACCGAAGGGCTTCACGACTACGTGGCCATGTCGATGCAGAGCGGACGCATAGCCGCCGAGAAGACCACCCTGCTCTCGGCCAGCGAACTTTACGAGATAGATCCGCGCGACGGCGAGGAGACACAGCTCAGCTTCGTCAACAAACACATCTACGACAGCGTCAAAATGGGTTCGTTCGAGAAGCGTTGGGTGAAAACCACCGACGGCAAACAGATGCTCACGTGGGTGATATTCCCGCCCGACTTCGACTCCACCAAGACATACCCCACCCTCCTCTACTGCCAAGGCGGGCCGCAGAGCGTGGTGAGCCAGCGTTGGAGCTATCGCTGGAACTTCCCGCTCATGGCCTCGCAGGGCTATATTGTGGTGGCCCCCAACCGCCGAGGACTCCCCTCGTTCGGTCAGGAGTGGCTCGACCAGATATCGGGCGATTACAGCGGCCAGAACATACGCGACTACCTCTCGGCCATAGACGACGTGAGCCGTGAGCCGTGGGTAGACAAGAACCGCAGAGGATGCGTGGGAGCAAGCTACGGCGGCTACTCCACCTACTATCTGGCCGGCCACCACGAGAAGCGTTTCAAGGCCTTCATAGCCCACTGCGGCATGTTCAACTTCGAGAGCTTCTACGGCAGCACCGAGGAGCTGTGGTTCCCGCGCAACGATTTGGGCGGCCCCTACTGGAGCAACAACGCCACGGCCAAACGCTCATACGCCAACTCGCCCCACAAGGCGGTGGCCGCATGGGACAGCCCCATCATGATAATAGTGGGCCAGCTCGACTACCGCATACCCTACACCGAGAGCCTGCAGGCATTCACTGCGGCACGCTCGCGCGGTCTCGACTCGCGTCTGGTATTCTTCGAGGACGAGGGGCATCAGGTATTCAAGCCGCAGAACTCGCTCGTATGGCACAACGAGTTCTTCGGATGGCTCGACAAATATGTCAAGAACCCCGGCAAGGTGGAGCGTCAGCCCCGCCCCGAGGACAAAGAGATAGACAAGGCCCGCGACAGAGCCGACGACCGTAACCGCGACGAGGAGCGTCGCAGGGAGGAGTAACCTTTTATTGTCTGGAGAGCCGGCAGGCATCCGGCTCTTCAGGCAGTATTCAAAACCGCAAGATATGACTACCGAAGAGGCGCTCGACCGTCTGTTGTCGATACCTATGTTCCAACAGGTGGGAGGCGCGGCATACAATCCCGGGACAGAACGCATGGAGGCGTTCTGTCGTTTTTTGGGCGATCCGCAGAAGATGTTCCGCTCCGTGCATGTGGCCGGCACCAACGGCAAGGGGTCGGTATCGCACATGACGGCGGCGCTCCTTGCCGAGTGCGGCCTTAAAACGGGGCTCTACACCTCTCCGCACATACGCCGTGCGGGCGAGAGGGTGCGCATTGACGGCACAGCCATGAGCGACGGGCAGATAGCCGACTTCATGGAGCGCGCCATGCCGTTCATAGACGAGCACGGCCCCTCGTTCTTCGAGGTAACGACGGCTATGGCGTTCGACCGTTTCGCCCGCGACGGTGTCGACGTGGCCGTGATAGAGACGGGGTTGGGCGGACGGCTCGACGCCACCAATGTGATAACTCCGTCGCTGAGTGTCATAACCAACGTCAGCCTCGACCACACGGCCATCCTCGGCGACACCGTCATGGCCATAGCTGTGGAGAAGGCGGGCATAATAAAGCCCGACACCCCGGTGGTGATAGGCCAGACCGACCCCGAGAGCGCCGTGGTCTTCATAGACAAGGCCCACGAGTGCCGTTCGCCGGTTACGTTCGCCGACAAGATGTATCGCGTGGTCGACTACGAGTGCGGCACGGACGGCTCGGCCATCTTCCATGTGGAGAGCCTTTTGGACGGTTACCGCTTCTCTCTCGGGTGCGACCTCGGCGGAGCGTGTCAGCGTCATAACATACCCACATTCCTCGCCGTAGCCGAACGTCTCGCCGACAAAGGATTGGAGGTGGGCCGGCCGCAGATAGAGAAGGCCCTCGCCCATGTAGCCAAGAGCACAGGACTCCTCGGCAGGTGGCAGGTGCTGGCCCGCAATCCGCTCACCGTATGCGACACCGGCCACAACGAGGCGGGCATACGAGAGGTGGTATCGCAGATAGAGAGGCTGAGGGCGCAACGGGCATTCGACAGGCTGTTCATGGTGTTCGGCGTAGTGGCAGACAAGGACCTTGCACGCATATTGCCCCTGCTGCCTCGCGAGGCCGGGTATATATTCACACGCCCGTCGGTAGCGCGAGGACTCGATGCCGAAGAGCTGGCACGCAGAGCCGCCGAGGCCGGACTGCAAGGCACGGTAATGCCAGACGTGCATGCCGCCTTAGAGGAGGCCAAACGGATAAGCTCCCCCGAGGATATGATATTCGTGGGGGGAAGCAGCTATCTGGTCGGGGATCTTTTACAGGGTTAAAGGCTACGTATCACAACGGCCGAACAAGTAACCGCACCCCAAAGCGTGAGGAGTCTGAACACCTTATGCTTTGGGGTGCGAAACGTTTTCGGAGAACGAGACGCTTTTGTGACGAAACGCTTTCGGAATGAGACGCTTTCGGGAGGCAAGACGCTTTCGGGGGCAAGGTCTCCGCTCACCGGCATAACACAACGGCTCCATCCGCCCGGGCCGAACCTGCATCTTACCGGGCAACAACGCACTGTTATTCCCGCCGCGAGGCGTCGGGTGTCTCTACGGCAAAAGGTCACCTCGCAAAGCCCGCCAACCGCAGAAAGCCGTTGCAAGGCGCGTCAGAGCAAAGCTCCGGCATTGCGCCGCAACATAGATACGGTAATACGCGACATGGGGGTATCGCCGTAATCTTTTCTGAAACGGTTGGTCCCCATCTCTAACCACTGCCGTGCCGTCAGGGTGAAACGCGCGGGCAGAGGTCCGTCGGCTATCCTGTTGTGGGGACACGCCTTCAGACATATATCGCATCCGAACACCGTGGGGGCGCACCTCAGGGCGTCGCGTTGCCACGGGGCGAACTCTCCGCGGTGTTCTATGGTGAGATAGGAGCGGCATCGGGAGGCCTCTACGATACCGTCGCCGCGTATGGCCCCTGTGGGACACGCCTCAACGCACCGTCTGCAACCGCGGCACGGGGCGTAATCGAGCGGGGTATCGGTACGGTCGCACGGGGCGTCGACGAGCACCCCGCCTATCGACAACGTGCCCCCCGCCTCCGGATTTATGAGCATGCCGCTACGTCCGCAC
>CAMWRR010000018.1 GCA_947176715.1 uncultured Rikenellaceae bacterium
ACACCGACGGCGACGGTTGAATATCGGATGACGAGATAGCAGACATCACGTCTTTGGACTAGAGATTCGGCGATATAAACACCGACCGATTGAGCGATCTGCGCTATTTTCCGTCGCTCAAATCGTTGACACTGACGGCATCGTCTACGGTCAGGAGCGTCGACCTCGGCTACGAAAACAAGATAGAGCGAGTATCTGTCTCAGGCTCCGTAGTGGAGGAGATGGACCTTTCGGGATGCGGCGGCATAACGGAGATAGCGTGCGGCAATGCGCTGTCGTTAAACAAGATAGCATTACCTGAGGCCATGCCGTCGTTATCGGTGTTTGAGCTGGAGAACACCGCCGTGGAGGAGCTTGCCATAGCCAACGCCCCAGCACTCAGAAAGATGGAGTATGTCGGCACGCTCGGGAATCTGCGGAGCCTCCGGCTCGATAACGTGGGAATAGAGACGCTGACAGTCTACGGCACACCTGTCGAAACGGTCCGCCTCTCAAATATGCCCGGATTGAAAGTCGCCGATATGTCGAATAACGCCCGACTTACAGACATTACCATAACCGGCGCCGAAGCATTGACCGACCTGTCCGTGGCCGATTGCGCCGTCACGCAGACCGACCTCACCGGAGCGCCGTCGCTCGTGTCGTTCCGTTGCGACCGCTGTCCTTTGCAGTCGCTGGACCTGTCGGTAAACAGAGAGATACGTACCGTATCGGCCGAGGGTGTTCCCGACGCCAACGGAAGAGGCAAGCTGAACATATACGTGGCTTTCGATGCAGAGACTCCCGAGATAATACCGGAGGACGACAGAATCGTAATAAAGATTAAGACGGAGTAAGAGATCCGGACGGGTCGGTGAAGGTCCGCCGCAAAGCTCGTAAGAAACCGAAGGCAAACACAACTCGCCCCGAAACGCGCGGTCACGTAAGGTGCCGCAAAGGAGAGTGACGCAATCACAGAACACACATAACCATTGCCTTACACCCACCGCCCTAAGCGACAGCGGGCAAAGGCAAACACTATTATTATCTTAGTACGGCAACAAAAAATTACTGCGGGCCATTAGTCGGCTCGCAGTAACCATACAATCGAATCGTTCGGGCGATTAATCCTTGAATATCACCACCAATACGTGCGAGTTTTTCCAGAATTCCGCAGAGTCGGTGATTTGCAGAGAGGTCACGGTACCGCGCTTTTCGCCCTCCACGAACCTGTAAGAGGTCTCGGGGAAGCTACCTATTACCTCGGCATTCTTGCCGTTAAGATCTATGGAGCTTACCTGACGGATATCTATGACCGACATTTCGCTTCTGTCCAACGACGGGTTGAGAGCGAGAGTTTTGTTGCCTACGCCTTTTCTTATGAGAATACCGCGGTCGATAAGGTCTTTGACGTTACCCACGGCCACGTATGCCTTATTTAGCTCGTTCTCCTGACCGTCCACCGTAGCCGTGAGTATGTCCGCGGTGGCGTAGGCGTTGGAGAGGTCGGTGTTGAGAATCAATATCTGATTGTTCAGATCGTCTATATTGGCGAGCATAGCCTTGATGGTGGTGTCGCGTTCGTTAATCTGCGTCTGCAACTCGGTTATCAGCTTTTCGAGACCGGCTATGTTGATGTTGGCCTCCTTGAGCAATGCGGTGTTCTTGTTGAGGCGCGCTATGGCTTTGCGTTGGTCGGAAAGTCTCTGCGACAGCAATTCGAGATCCTCCTTTATCTGCGCCTCGTCGCTCTTGCCCAACTCCGACTCGCTCACGACTATAGCCTCCTGACGTTTGATGTCGGAGAGCGACGACGATATGTCCGAAAGTGCGAAAAGCGCCTCGTTGAGAACCGAATCGCGAGCCGCCAGAACGGTTTGGAGCGAATCGTTACTTACAGAAAGAACGGCGATACGCTCCTGATTGCGTCGTCCGCATGAGACGACAGCCACAGCCGCAAGAGCTATGATAATGATTTTCTTCATTTGATATAATTTTAGTTTTTTCGATGACATGCAATTTTTGTGCCGTATTTCATACAAAATGCCGATCCGCACATAATAGCACAAAAAAAGAGCCGTTTTATTAGAACGGCTCCCGATTATCTATCTCTTTCTGAACGACCTTTTCGGCCTTTCGGATGCAGGCTGGCTCTTTATCAGCTCCTCCACCTTCTCCCATGTCAGGGTCGCGGGATCGGTACCTTTGGGTATCTTGTAGTTGACCTTGTCGCGACAGATGTAGGGGCCGTAACGACCGTTGAGTATCTGCGTCTTGCCGCCGTCCTCGTCGAACGACCTTATCAGCTTCTCGCGCTCCTGCCGGCGTTTGTCCTCTATCAGCTCTACGGCGCGCTCCAGTGTTATGGCGTATGGATTATCGGCCTTACCCAACGATACGAACTTGCCGTCGAAACGGACGTACGGGCCGAAGCGTCCCACACCTATCACCACATCCTTACCCTCGTACTGGCCGGCGGTGCGCGGCAACTCGAACAGGCGCAACGCCTCGTCGAGAGTGATGGTAGAGGTGAGCTGGTCGGTGCGCAACGAGGCGTAACGGGGCTTATCCTCGTCGTCGTTCTCGCCTATCTGCACCATGGGACCGAAGCGGCCCACGCGCGCATATACGTTCTTACCGCTCTTCGGGTCCACCCCGAGAAGACGCTGCTTGGAGCTGGCATAGCCCCCCTCCTCGCTACCGGCCGACTCCACGCCGTTATGGAACGGCTTGTAGAAATCGGTTATCATCTTCTGCCACGACAGCTTGCCGTCGGCGATATGGTCGAACTGCTCCTCCACGTTAGCCGTGAAGCCGTAGTCGAGAATGGCGGGGAAGTGGCTCGACAGATAGTCGGTCACCAGCATGCCTATGTCGGTGGGGAACAGCTTGGCCTTCTCCGAGCCGTAGTTCTCCTCGAATGTCTTGCGGTCGCCCTTGCCGTCGCGCAATGTCAGACGGACATAGGAGCGTTTGACCCCGGGACGGTCCTCCTTGACGATATATCCGCGGTTGATGATGGTGGATATGGTGGGAGCGTACGTTGACGGGCGCCCTATCCCCAACTCCTCCAAGTGTTTGACCAACGAGGCCTCCGAGTAGCGCGCCGGACGCTGACGCGGACGCTGCACCGCCTCTATGGCGTCGTATGTCAGAACGTCGCCCGTGGATATGGGAGGGAGCAATGCGCCGTGTTCGCCGCCATCGTCGTCGCTGTCGGTAGACTCCTGATAGAGCCTCAGATAGCCGTCGAACCTGACCACCTCGCCCTTGGCCACGAAACGTTTGTCGCTACCGCCCACCTCTATGTCGGCAGTGGTCCGCTCCATCACGGCATCGGCCATCTGCGAGGCCACCGCACGTTTCCATATAAGCTCGTAGAGGCGTTTCTCCTGTGTGGTGCCGCTTATCTCGCGACGGTCGATATACGAAGGACGTATGGCCTCGTGAGCCTCCTGCGCCCCCTTGCTCTTGGTCTTATAGCTTCGCGCCTTGTGATACTCCTTGCCGAAATCGGCCACCACAGCCTCCTTGATAGCCGCCTGAGCCTCCACGGAGAGATTGACCGAGTCGGTACGCATGTAGGTGATAAGACCGGCCTCGTAGAGACGTTGCGCCAAAGCCATCGTCTGCAACACCGAGAAGCCCAGCTTGCGCGAAGCCTCCTGTTGCAATGTGGAGGTGGTGAAAGGAGCGGCGGGCGAGCGACGTCCCGGCTTGGTCTCAACGGAACCCACCTTGAACTGCGCCTTGGAGCATACGTTAAGGAAGGCCTTTGCCTCCTCCTCGGTATCGAACCTGTCGGGAAGCTCCGCCCGCACCTTGTAGCCGCGCCCCTTGTCGTCGGTAAACAGGAACATGGCCGTAACCTTGAAATAGTCGCTACCCTTGAAGTCGATAATCTCGCGTTCGCGCTCTACGATAAGACGCACCGCCACGCTCTGCACGCGGCCGGCCGAGAGCGACGGCTTCACCTTGCGCCACAGGAGGGGCGAAAGCTCGAAGCCCACGAGACGGTCGAGAATACGTCGCGCCTGCTGGGCATCCACCAGATTCATATCGACAGTACGCGGATTCTCTATCGCCTTGAGAATGGCGCTCTTGGTTATCTCATGAAATACTATTCGCTTGGTGGTGGCCGCATCGAGACCCAAGGCCTCGCTCAGATGCCACGCTATGGCCTCCCCCTCGCGGTCTTCATCGGATGCCAGCCACACCGTCTTGGCTTTCTTGGCGAGCGAACGCAACTGCGATACTATCGTCCCCTTATCGCCCGATATCTCGTACGTAGGCTTGAAATCGTCATCTATGTCGACACCCAGCCCCTTCTTGGGCAGGTCGCGTATGTGGCCCTTGCTGGAGGCCACGGTATAATCGTCGCCTAAAAATTTCTCTATGGTCTTCGCTTTGGCGGGTGACTCGACTATCACCAGATTATCTGCCATATATATCTACTGTTTTTCTCTTTCTAAAATATGTGTGCTAAAAGCACATCCCCTCCTTGTCGCCGCGCTATTTGAGCATGGTGTAGGTTATCGAGAGAGCGACCCCCTCCACAAGCTGCACTCCCGAGGGCGACGACTCCACGCCGCTACCGGGCGTCACCTCCACTTCGTATCTGTCGGAGGCGCCGTTAAGCAACCGTTGCACATACGAGGTGACATCCATACGGTAGTGCTCGAGCGCCCTGTTGAGCGTACCGCCGAAACCGGACGAACCCGACAGTCTGTTTTCGTAGTCGGGGGTGGGATTCTGTTTGTTATAGTCGTAGTATAGCCCCAACTCGCTACATGCGAAATCGAACGAGGGGGTGCTCAGACGTTTGAGCGGGAATACCAGACTGGCGTTATTGACCGCCACCTGACTGTACCCCATAGCCTCTGCCCTCTCCTTGAGACTCTCTATCGCCGACTTGTCTATGACAACCCTGCCCGTAAGGCCCGCCAACGAGGTGACGAAGAAAGCCGACTGCGCCTCCTTTACGTCGATGACGTCGGGATTGACACCCGAGAGCGGATCGGCATAGTCGTAGTTGCGCCTTATCACCGTGAAGGCCTCGTTATAGCCGTCGCTGGCATTGTCGAAATACATGGTGATGCTTGCGGTGTCGGGCGTAGGCTTGTTATGGTTGTGGTAATAGATGTACATATAGCTCTTCCCGGGATATATGCCCATCAGGGCGCCGTCGTTGGTAACGGAGTTGGTCTTGAAATAGAGCGGGAAGAACTTCTTATGGAAGAGCGTGTCGTCGAGGAACACCCTGCCCGTAGTGTCGAGGAACCGCTCGGCGTACGATACGGGGAGATATTCGGTTATGTCGGTGCTCTTGGGGGTTATGTCGAAGCTGTGTATAAGCTGTCCGAGCTTGCGTTCGGCCGGATATGACGACAGACGTACCGAGTCTTTGTTATAGGGCAGATTCTCTATCATGTCGTATATGGAGATATTCATCACGGTAGAGCTGTCGCCGTACACTTTGGCTATGTTCATCACGAGCTTGACCGAATCTATTACGGGAGCGTCGCCCCACATGCTGTCGGTACTCTCGAAAAAGCCCGGAGAGAACTGCGCCACCATAGAGCACTCCACCAACCCGTCCATAGGCTGCACCATGGAGCCTAACAGCGGATAGGTCCAGTCGTCGGTAACCACCGAGTCGGCGGCACCCTGATAACACGCTATGGATGTTATCGTCTCCTGCGTCAGCTTCATGCGCTCCGCATCGGGAAGCATACCCTCGCCCAGCTCGTTGTCGACCACGGTACACGACACCGTAAGCATAACCGACAGAACGGCCGCTATATTACTTAGCCTCTGAAATAATCTCATCGTAAAACGCGTAATATTCTTCCACATAATTTTCGGGGTTCTTTACCTCGAGTATCTTCACCCCGCACGATGCGGCATAATCGACCAGCGCGCGGTCCACATTATCGCCCGCGACCACTATTCCGTCGAGGAACCCTATCACGTACCTGACCAGATTCTCGTAAGAGGAATCCTCCAACACGTCGAGCCTCTCGGGATCGAGATTCTCCATCACGAGCTTGTGGATTATATCGCGGCCCAACTTGCCGGAGAAGCTGTCGTTATAGAGCGACAATATCGCCTTGGTGTTTCTGAATAGCGGATCGTCGGCATACAACGACTTGATATACACCGGCATGAACGCCGAAAACCATCCGTGACAGTGTATCACGTCGGGCGACCATCTGAGCTTGGCTACCGTCTCTATCACGCCGCGCGAGAAGAACATGGCCCGCTCGTCGTTGTCTATGTGGTAACCGCCCGAAGCGTCCGTCAGGGTGGACTTGCGCATGAAATAGTCGTCGTTGTCTATGAAATAGACCTGCAGACGCGCATTCTGTATCGACGCCACCTTTATTATCAACTGGTGATCGGTATCGTCTATCACTATGTTCATGCCCGAGAGCCTTATCACCTCGTGGAGCTGGTTGCGACGCTCGTTTATGGAGCCGTAACGCGGCATGAACGTGCGTATGTCTGCACCCCGCTCCTGTATGAGCTGGGGAAGCTGACGGCATATTCCGGATATCTCGCTCTCAGGAAGATAGGGCATCATCTCCTGACAGACATACAAAATTTTAGGTTTCGTCAACATCTAACGGTGTTCTGTTTATTCATTGGATTTATCGGACATCTCCCCGCCCTAAGCAACAGAGACAGGACTTGTCGGAAACGACCGAAAGGACATATTATCCCACTTTGCAAAGTTAGTATATTTTCGTCGTCTTTCCAAAACGAAAGACCTGTTCGCCCCGCGGGAGATGTAGGTATCTTCCGGCGGACCGAACAGGCCCGACGACCGATCCGTCAGAACTTGACACCGAACGTAAGGGCTACATTTCTATCCTTAAATGTGGTGGAGTATTTGGAGTCGCTCACGTAACTCTCGGTTATATAGTCGTTTCCGTCGGGTATCGAGAGGGTGTAGCCGTAATAGTAGGCCGGCGGGGTCTTATAGCGGGCATGCACGTATGCCAGATCGACGAAGACCGTGCGACCGCGATAGCCCAAGCCTCCCGAGAATGTCTGCACCGTACCGTACTTGTTGTCTATCAGCTTGTTGTTGTTCATCTTGTAGTTATATCCGGCCCGGGCCATGAATCCGCGCCCCATATTGACCTCGGCACCCACCTTCACCGTACCGGCGGCGCGGTAGTTGTTCCGGAACTCGTCTCTGAGGGTAGCCTCACCGGGACGATAGTCTATACCCCTGACATCCATTGTGTTGTACCACGCATGCTCGTAGTCGGCCGACACTATGGCCCGCTTGCCGAACGTGTAGGATACACCGGCCGTCACTCGAGGGGCGCTTCTGACCTTGTATCTGTTCTTTAGGGCGGGCGAATAGGAGTAGTAGCTCTGGTTGCCCACGAAAAAGTTCTTGTTGTAGGTGGAGAACTCCTCGTCAACCGACATCACCACGGGGCTGTGCACCGCCGCGCCTATGCGCAACCCGTCCACGGGCTGAAAGGTCATACCGAACTTGACACCCGCCGAAGTACCGTTCATGTGCAGATTCTGGCGATACTCCGAGTCGAGCAGATCGCCCCTGTTCTCCTGCGGCGTTACCTCACGGTATATGTCGGTCTGGTCGTAGCCGTAGCTGACTATGTTGAGCGTAAGCCCCATGAATAATTTGTCGGACAGGTTGCCGCCCACAGAGAAGTTGTAGTTGACGGTGCTGCCGCCGGTAATGCGGCTCAACGACGGAAGCACTATGTCGCCGTCCAAGAGCGAGCCTACCTGCACACCGTTATCGTCGTAGTAGAACGGGCCGTATCTGACGTAATCCTTGCCGCCCACGCTGACTATGTCGTTGTCGAATACCAGCCCCGACTGAAAAGCACCAACGGCTCCCCATGCCGAGGCGGGCATATTCTGGTAGCCGTCGTATATGCTGTTGTTATACTTCAACGCATCGGGCAACGTGCCGAAGAGCTGCGCCCCGAACATGTCGGCTATGGAGCTGCGGGTATAGGGCGACGGAGCCTCCGTACGGCTTCTGAAATTGGCCTGTTGCGATATGGAGAAGCCCACGTTGAGAGCCTTCAGCTTACGGTCGGGATTGCTCAGAGCGTTATATACGAACGAGAAATTGGATATGTTGACGTTGTTTTTGGTGGCGCTGCCGGATGCCGACGCGGGCAGAGACAAATTGTTCGTCATACGCTCCGAGAAGCTCTCCGCCTTGCGCGAGAGCACATATCCGGTGAAAGATGCCTCCGAACGACGATACATACCCAACCCCGCCGGGTTGACGTCGAAAGACGAGGGGTCGGCCCCCAACGAGGTGAAAGCTCCGCCCATAGCCGCACTGCGGGCCGTAGAGAAGGCTGTGTTGCTCTCGAATATGCGTACCAGCTCGGAGGGATTCTGAGCCGCGGCTATCATGGCTGTCGCCGACACGACGACGGATAACGCAATCTTTTTCATGACGATCTGTAATTTGTCGTATATGTTTTACCTGCGGCCGCCTCCGTAAGATGTGCCGCTACCGTAAGAGGCGCCGCCACGCGAGACACCTCCGCCTGCGTTGCCGCCGTAGGAGCCGGTGCCGCCACGTCCGAACGAGGAGCCGTTGTCATAACTGCGCGACGGGCTGACCGGGGTCCTCACACCGCCGCTGTTGCCGCGGTAATCGGTATTGTTACGCCCGCCACCTATCGACGAGCCGGAGCCGTAACTGTCTCTGACACCGCCACCGTAGATGCTTGTGCCCCTGCCGCCGGCTATGCCGCTGGTGCCGCCGCTCACTACGCCCGATGACGAGGGGCGACGTCCGCTACCGTTGTAGCTTCCCGCAGACGAACCGCCGTAGCTACCGTTATAACCCGACACCGACGGGCGTCTGTAACTGCCTCCGGCCAAGCCCTGACCGCCCGAAAGCACATTGTCGCGCCGTCCCGAGCCGTAGATGACA
Source organism: uncultured Rikenellaceae bacterium (assembly GCA_947176715.1). Taxonomy (GTDB): domain Bacteria; phylum Bacteroidota; class Bacteroidia; order Bacteroidales; family Rikenellaceae; genus CASDZP01. Next base: position 8,927 of record CAMWRR010000018.1, read on the forward strand.
CCGCGGTCGTAACCGCCGCCGACCCAATGGTGATGGCCTCCGCCCCAACCCCACCATGGATCGTACCACGGAGTGTAACCGGGACCGTACCAAGGATTATACCACGGAGAATACCACGGGTTATACCACGACCATGCGGGACCCCACCACGGGTCGTTCCAATAACCGTACCACGGATAGCCCCATCCCAACGACAGGGACCAGCCGGGACGATACCACGCCGTGTAGCCGCCCCAGCCGTACCACGACGGTCTCCAGCCCCAGCCGTCGCTGTAACCTTGTGCATAACCGTTGGAGAAGCCCTCGTTATAGTCGCCGGATATTATGTAGTTGTTGACGGTCACACGCTCCTCGGCGGGGAGATAGGCCGAATCGACGGTACCGGTCAGACTCTGCTCTATCATGCCGGGATAGTAGTTGTCGAAATCGAGATTGTCGACATACACCTGCGTCTGCCGCCTCGACTCTCTCGGCTCTTTGGCCGGAAGGGCGGCCGTGCTTTTGCCGTCGGTGTCGTATAGATCGTCCACATAAGCGACCCTCGCGGTAGACGAAAAGGTACATGAGGCGAGCGTCAGCACCGACACCGCCGCACAAGCGCATACGGTCAGTATTTTCATAATCATCGACTTTTTCACAAGTTACACTCCCCCTTTGTGCCGGGGGCATGGGAGAATAGCCCCTCCTTTTATAACGTACATGCCGGCATCTTTATTTTGTACCGAGGCGCGAACCGTACGTCCGTTCTCTGCAATATGCGTGCCGAAAAGCGTCCCGTACACTACTAATCAGTGCGCGTCGAGCCATGTCTTGCCGGTGCCCTGCTCCACCTCCAACGGGACGGACAGCTCCACGGCACCCTCCATAGTCTCCTTTACCAGTAGCTTCACCCTCTCTATCTCATGCGGCGGCACCTCGAGAATAAGCTCGTCGTGCACCTGCAATATTATCTTGGAGCGCAGACCCTCCTGACCGAGACGGGCATAGAGCCTGTTCATGGCTATCTTGATAATGTCGGCGGCGCTGCCCTGTATGGGCGAGTTGATGGCGTTGCGCTCGGCGAAACCTCTGACCACGCTGTTTGAGGATGTTATGTCGGGCAGATAGTTGCGCCTGCCGAACATGGTCTCGGCATAACCTTTGGCCCGCGCCTGCGCCACGGAGTAGTCCATGTAGCTCTTGACGGCAGGATAGGATGCGAAATAGCCGTCTATCAGCTCTTTGGATTCGACGCGCGAGATGTCGAGGCGCGACGAGAGACCGAACGACGATATGCCGTATATGATGCCGAAATTGGCAGTCTTGGCACGACGACGCTCCTCGGAGGTGACCTCGGACACGCTCTTGCCGAATATCTTGGCCGCGGTGGCCGCATGTATGTCCTCGCCCTGACGGAACGCCTCGCACAGGGCCTCGTCGCCGCTCAGATGGGCCATTATGCGCAACTCTATCTGGCTGTAATCGGCAGAGAGCAACAGATTGTCGCCCTCGGCGATGAATGCCTTGCGTATGTGTCGACCCTGCTCGTCGCGTATGGGTATGTTCTGCAGATTGGGGTTGGCCGAGCTGAGACGCCCTGTGGTGGTGACGGTCTGGTTATAGGTGGTGTGGATGCGGCCCGTAGCCGGGTCTATCAGCTTGGGCAGAGCCTCCACGTAGGTGGAGAGCAACTTCCTGACACCTCTGTATTCGAGTATCAGCCCCACTATCTCATGGCGCGACTGCAACGACACCAGATACTCCTCGTCGGTGCGGTACTGCTTGGTCTTGGTCATCTTGGGCTTGGGGTCTATCTTTAGCTTCTCGAAAAGCAACTCGCCCAACTGACGTGCCGAATTGATATTGAGGCTACTGTCGCCCGCGATGGAGTAAATCTTATCCTCTATTGCCGACAACTCCCCCTTCAGATGTACGGCATACTCGGCAAGAGCGGCGGCATCCACCCTCACACCGGTGCGCTCCATGTCGGCAAGCACACGAATGAGCGGCTCCTCCACTTCGAGGTACAAACCTACGAGCCCCTCCTCTTCGAGCCTCCGCCACAGCACCTCTTTCAGCTGCAGTGTTATGTCGGCATCCTCGGCGGCATACTCGGCCACCACCGCCACGTCCACGTCGGCCATAGAGCGTTGCGAGGCCCCGCTACCTATCAGCTCCTCTATGTGTACTGTCCTGTAACCCAGATACTTCTCGGCGAGATAGTCCATACCGTGACGCTCGTGGCTCTCGAGAAGATAGTGCACTATCATGGTGTCGATGAGCCTGCCGCCGACATTTATGCCGTAGAGGGATAGCACATGCAGGTCGAAACGGATGTTCTGGCCTATCTTGACGATATTGTCGCTCTCCAACAGCGGTTTGAGGGGGGCCAGCATGGCGAGCGTACGGTCGCGGTCGTGCGGATCGAGAACTATGTAGTAGGCCTTGTGCGGCTCCACGGCTATGGAGATGCCCACCAGCGAGGTGTGTAGCATATCCAAAGAGGAGGTCTCGGTGTCGAACGCGAACGCCTCCTTGGTAGAGAGCACCGCGGCCAGCTGCGACACTGCGGTGACATCACCGAGGGTGAGATATTTATGCTCTGTGGTACGTATGTCGCTCATCTGCCCCCCGTCGAACAACGATGCCGCGGCACCACCGAACAACGACGGCGCGGGGGTATTCTCCTTAACCTGCCCACGTTCGAGAGCAGGCGGCCTCGTCATGCCCGTGAAGGTCTCGTCGGGAAGGGGCGTCGCACCGCCCGCTTTGGCCTCGCGCTCCCACAGGTCGAGATCTTTGAGCAACGAGCCGAAGCCCAGCTCCACGTATATCTCGCGTAACACATCGTACAGAGGCTCCTCTACCGCCAGACGCTCCGGGACGAACTCTATGGGCACGTCGGTGCGGATGGTAACCAACCGGCGCGACAACAACAACTGCTGGCGACCCGCCTCTATATTCTCTCTCTGTTTGCCCTTGAGGCGGTCTATGTTGTCGAGGATGCCATCCACCCCGCCGAACTCGTTTATCAGCTTGACGGCGCTCTTCTCGCCTATGCCGGGGACGCCGGGGACATTGTCGGAGCTGTCGCCCCACAGAGCCAGCAAGTCGATGACCTGAGACGGCGATGCGAAACCGTAGTTATCGCATATATTGCGGCCGCTCACTATCTCAACGCCCGAACCGCTCTTGCCCGGCTTGTACATGTAGCAGTTGTCGCGCAGGAGCTGTCCGTAATCTTTGTCGGGGGTAACCATATATACCTCGAACCCCTCGTCGGCCGCCTTCATGGCAACGGTGCCTATCACGTCGTCGGCCTCGTAGCCCGGCACCTCCAAGCAGGGGATACGCATGGCCTCCATGATGCGCTTTATATAGGGCACCGACTTTATGATATCCTCAGGAGTATCGCCGCGGTTGGCCTTGTAGGCGGGGAACAGCTCGTGACGGAAATTGCCGCCGGGAGGGTCGAACGCCACCCCGAGATAACCGGGACGACGATGGCTGACTATGTCGTTTATGAACCGTGTAAAACCGTATATGGCCGAGGTGTTGAGGCCGTCGCGGTTACGCATGGGACGGCCTATGAAGGCGTAGTAGAACTTGAATATCAACGCGAAAGCGTCTATCAGGTATATCTTTTCCATTGGGATTATAGGATTTCGTCCGACATTTTACAGCCCCGGCAACAGCAACACGATCTCTTACATCAAGGGGTGTCTCCGGCATTATTTGCGAAAGTTACGGCACCCATACCGTCACGGCAGGTCCATGTCCGCTACGAGTGACGGAGAGCCTCAGTTGTCATCGCAATACCACTCGGCATAGGATGTTGCCGTCTCGTGCAGGCGTATGTGGTGCAACGTCACGCCGTCCGGGAGCTCCGCGGCTATCCACTCGGCGAAACGGGCTATCATGTTCTCGCAGGTGGGCTGCCAGTCGGTAAGTATCAGCTTGCCGTCGTAGCTGCCTATGCGACGCTCGAAATCGTCCCGACGCATCACCAGCGCATGGTCGAAAGGCTCCACTATGAGGCGGTTCACTATGCGCTTGAGGTCGCCGAAGTCCATCACCATGCCCCTCTTGGGGTCGTCGTCGCGGTCGGAGGGGATGCCGGCAACCGTCACGAAGAGGCGATAGGAGTGTCCGTGAATATTGCGGCACAGACCGTCGTAACCACCCAAGGCATGGGCCGTCTCGAACGAGAACTCTTTGGTTAGCCTTATCTTGCTCATAACTAAGACACTATCGTCAGCAACACAACAACGGAGGCATCTATACCCTCGCCGCTACCCACAAAGCCCATCCCCTCGCACGTGGTGGCCTTTATAGACACATCGCCTACCGAACAGCCGAGCAGAGAGGCCATCGTGCGGCGCATCTCGGGCACGTATGCGCCTATCTTGGGACGCTCCAGCCTCAGCATGGCATCGACGTTGCTCACGCTGTAGCCGTGTTTCTTCGCCATATCCACGCACTGTTTCAACAGCTTCTTGCTGTCTATGCCCTTGAAATCGTCAGACGTGTCGGGAAAGTGGGTGCCTATGTCGCCGAGAGCCAACGCCCCGAGCATGGCGTCGCACAGGGCGTGCAACAGCACATCGCCGTCCGAGTGGGCCACCTCGCCCCTGTCCGACTCTATCTTGACGCCGCCTACCCACAGCTCGCGACCCTCGCTCAGACGGTGGACATCATATCCGTAACCTATTCTTATCGGTTGCATATATCGTTTCATTAATTATGTACGCGATTATCTAAACGACCCCATATTGACTGTGGCCGTTTACAAAGATAACGCTTTTTCCGGATAGGAACCAAACGGAATGCGGGGAAACGACCGTTGCTTTTTATCGCATGTTTTTTATTTAGCGGAGTGCATTGGGAAGTGTTTGATTATCTTATCTGATGGTACTTTTCGCTCCGCTCGGGCCGGCTATACGGACGCAAATGTTCAGCTAATGCGCATACCTCCAAACACGAAGCACCGCACCGTCTCGCAAATAAATTACACGGAGGTGCGGCCCGAACGTCTGCGAAAAAGTTCCCTTTGCCCGGCCCGAACGTCAGCGGAAA
>CAMWRR010000019.1 GCA_947176715.1 uncultured Rikenellaceae bacterium
AAGCGATAGGGCCGGAGAAAGGAGGCACAGCCTCTCTTGAATCAACTTTATATGTAGGTTACTCTGTGGAGCGAAAGTGAAAACGGCATATTTAGGAAGCGATAGGGCCGGAGAAAGGAGGCACAGCCTCTCTTGAATCAACTTTATATGTAGGTTACTCTGTGGAGCGAAAGTGAAAACGGCATATTTAGGAAGCGATAGGGCCGGAGAAAGGAGGCACAGCCTCTCTTGAATCAACTTTATATGTCAGTTACTCTGTGGAGCGAAAGTGAAAACGGCATATCGAGGGAGCTATAAGACCAATAGACACCTGTGTCGGAAACGATTTACAAAGCAACAATTCGCCAAGATTATGAAACTAAGCAAAATACCCGGTAAGATATACACCGAGATAGCCTACGGATACGACGAATTGGTACGTATCATCATGCGTCCGCTCTTCGCCCGTTGCGGCAGGAATCTGAAATTCTATCCGACCAAATCGTACTTCAACTACAAGAACATCTCCATAGGCGACAACGTCTACATAGGTCGCGGCGCGTTCATGCTGGCCCAGTTGAGCCACATATACATCCACGACAACACCACCATAGGTCCGTACGTCACCGTGATAGGCGGCGACCACCGCTTCGATATCCCCGGCAAACCCATCACCGCCTATCGCGACGAGGACAAACTCCCCGAGAACGACCGCGACGTAGTGATAGGCGAAGACGTATGGATAGGTAGCAACGTAACCATTCTCAAAGGGGTCACCATCCCGCGCGGCACCATAGTGGCGGCAGGAGCGGTAGTGACCCGCACACCCCCGGCCTACTCCATCATAGCCGGAATACCCGCCCGTGTGATAGGCAGCCGTTTCGACGAGGCGCAGGCCGCCGAGCACGAACGCATCATGCGGGAGGAGTTCTCAAAAAGATAATACAGTACAGCAATCCCGCCCCAGCAATCCAAAGCCGTCCGGATTGCCGAGGCGGGAAACGAGTGCATCAAAGCAGCCCCTAATAGAGAGCGCCTATCATATACCTGCACGCCACATCGCAACCTATGTAGGCGACTATAAAAAACACCCTCAGCCTATAACCGCTTAAATTACAAGACACCTTCAGCGCGTTATACATCCACACGACATTCATCACAACGGCAACTATCACCAACAGCGACAGGAACATAGCCGCCACGAACCACGGCTGTGTCACCGCCTGCATGGCATTAGCCTCCGTAATGCCGTTGAGAGCCTGCATAGGTGGCAGAAGCGACACCATACCCATCAATATCAACGGTATCTGTGCGAAAGCCATCGTGCCGAAGACATCCGACACACGTATGCGCGACGACGACATCGTGCGCCCGCCAATATAAAAGACCACAGCCGGCACCAACCACACAATCAGGTGTTCGACCGCATACACCCACCATTCGTTATTGGGGGCGGGACCGAAATGTAGCATCCCGTGATAATGCCATCCCGACAGACAAGATATTACCGTCGACACAGCCATAGCCGCCACTCCCCACAAAAGGGCCTTCATGCCCGCGATACGCTCGAACGGATTCACCGCCAAAGTCCAGAACCTGTTTTTCATAATCTATCCGTTTAGTTTAGCTATAAGATTATCGAGTATGTTACGCACTGTCGGATAGCTGAGACCCATACTCTTGGCCATATCCTTGAGACTCCCGCTCGCCTTGACGAAGTCGAGCGCGAACTGCGCCTCTTTCTCGGTGAGTCTGCCGAGAACCGGGAGCTCGAAATCGCCGCACACCTCAGTGCCGCACTCCTTGCAGAACATCTTCCCCACCCTTAGCGACGACGAACACGCAGGACATTGCAACGGCAGATATTTCTTTACCTCGTTTTTCATATAAATATTTTTCACAAAATTAATATTATTTTCAATAATATCAAACAATACTTTAATTTTATTGAAGTGTAAATTTTTCACTCACATCACGGAGATGAAATCAGGGTCATATTCAATGCCTGTTATATGGGTCTTTCTGCCCGTCTCAGTCCCCGCACATGCAAATATCGGGGACCTCCGCATTAATGATGCAATGTGCAGACACAAACACCCTGCGGCACCACCGAACATGTAGCATCTCAAAAATGGCTGTGCCCCCTGTTTTCGCTTCGCCTGCGGCAGTGGGTTTCTCGCCTCGGCAATCTAAACTTCGTCTCATTGCTCTCGGCTTATCGAAGACGTATTCTTTAGTCGAGTGACAAAAGTAAGTCCGGTCGGAGTACCCCGCCGGGAGGCACAAAACCGCCTGTCAATCCCGCCTCAAAGCCCGTGACATAAAAAACCCACGCCGGAAACCTCCCGGCGTGGGTCTGTTCATGGACAAGACAGGACTACTCCTCAACCACTGTAGCCTTGCCTGCGGCCCGTTTACGGTCTATCTCGCTTAGGAGAATCTTACGCAGACGCATACATTTGGGTGTCACCTCTACATATTCGTCGCCCTGTATATATTCGAGCGCCTCTTCGAGCGAGAATACTTTAGGCGGGGCTATATTGGTCTTCTCGTCGGAGCCGCTGGCACGCATGTTGGTGAGCTTCTTCGACTTGGTAAGGTTGATTACGATATCGTCTGAACGGGTGCTCTCGCCCACAACCTGACCGGCGTATATCTCGTCGTTGGGGGCTACGAAGAATGTACCGCGGTCCTGTAGCTTGTTGATGGCGTATGCGAAGGCATTACCCGTCTCCATAGCTATGAGAGAGCCGTTGGTACGCATCTCTATGGGGCCTCTGTAAGGCTCGAACCCTTTGAGACGGTGCGCCATGACAGCCTCTCCGGCAGTGGCGGTGAGGAGGTTGCTTCTCAGACCTATTATGCCTCGCGAGGGTATCTCGAAAGTGAGTCTGGTGCGGTCGCCCGTCGACACCATGTCGAGCATGGAGCCTTTACGCTTGGTCACCATCTCTATGGCCTTGCCCGACATATCGTCAGGCAGGTCGACGGTGAGCTCCTCTATAGGCTCGCACTTCTTGCCGTCCATCTCCTTTATGATGACGCGGGGCTGTCCCACCTGCAACTCGTAACCCTCGCGGCGCATTGTCTCTATCAACACGCTCAGATGGAGCACACCCCTGCCGAACACCACGAACGAGTCGGCCGTATCGCCCGGCTCTACGCGCAAGGCGAGGTTCTTCTCCAACTCGCGGTCGAGACGCTCCTTTATATGACGCGAGGTGACGAACTTACCGTCGCGTCCGTAGAACGGTGAGTCGTTGATTGTGAACAACATACTCATCGTAGGCTCGTCTATGGCGATGGGGTCGAGAGGCTCCGGATTCTCGAAGTCGGCTATTGTGTCACCTATCTCGAAGCCGTCTATACCGGTCATGGCGCATATCTCGCCGCACGGCACCTCCTCCACCTTCTCCTTGCCCATACCCTCGAAGAGCATAAGCTCCTTGATGCGGCTCTTGAGCATGGTCTGACCGTCGCGCTTGGCCAGAGTGACCGGCATACCCGCACGCAACGTACCGCGCGTGAGCTTGCCTATGGCGGTACGACCCACGTAGGGAGAGTATTCGAGCGACGTTATAAGAAGCTGGGGCGTACCCTCCACGTTCTCAGGCTCGGGAATCTCCTCTATGATAAGGTCGAGAAGAGGTGTTATGTCGGTGGTTGGCTTCTTCCAGTCGAGCGACATCCAACCCTGTTTGGCACTGCCGTAGACGGTCTTGAAATCGAGCTGTTCTTCTGTCGCTCCGAGCGCGAACATCAGGTCGAAGACCTCCTCGTGCACCTCGTCGGGACGACAGTTCTGTTTGTCTACCTTGTTTATAACCACTATGGGCTTCTTGCCAAGCGCAAGGGCCTTCTGGAGAACGAAACGTGTCTGCGGCATGGTACCCTCGAAAGCGTCCACGAGGAGCAACACGCCGTCGGCCATGTTGAGCACGCGCTCCACCTCGCCGCCGAAGTCGGAGTGGCCCGGGGTGTCTATAATATTGATTTTATGATCTTTGTACCTCACAGAGACATTCTTGGCGAGTATGGTTATACCGCGTTCGCGCTCTATGTCGTTGTTATCCATTATAAGGTCGCCCGCCTTGTCCTGTTCGCGGAAGAGCTTGCCCTGAAGGATCATTTTGTCTACCAAGGTCGTCTTACCGTGGTCTACATGGGCGATAATAGCAATGTTTCTGAGTTTTAGCATCGTATGTCGTCTAAGAGTGGGGACAATCCCCCATGAATGCCACCAACGAAGGGCAGCGATTTTTCGATTGGCAAAGGTAATGTTTTTACACGGAACATATAAGAAGCTGTTCAAATTTTTTACGGAAACTTATATATGGAACTTTTTTTTGATTCCTTGCCGATGTTTTGAGGCTCTTTTCGGACCTATTTCCTCCTGCTCTTTGCCTGATAGTTCACTATGAGGCTACATAGCAGTAGAAAATATGTCTCGAAAACAGCTCTCAAAACATTCGGCAAAAAAATTCAAACAGCTTCTTAGAAGCTGTTCAAATTTTTTACGGAAACTTATATATGAAACTCCTTTTTTTGATCCCTTGCCGATGTTTTGAGGCTCTTTTCGGACCTATTTCCTCCTGCTCTTTGCCTGATAGTTCACTATGAGGCTACATAGCAGTAGAAAATATGTCTCGAAAACAGCTCTCAAAACATTCGGCAAAAAATTCAAACAGCCTCTAAGAAATTTCTTAATTTTGTAACGACAAACCACACGCATGAATACTTTTCTGGATATAACACGCGAGGGCCGCACACCGTCACGCATAGCGATAGACGACGTGCGCACCGCCCTGCCCGCCCTGCTCGACGGCCGCGACCCGATAGTGATAACCGACACCAACATAGAGAGATACTATCCCGAGCTGCTCTCGCCCTATCGCCGCATAACGATAGGGGTGGGAGAAGAGAACAAGACGCTCGACACCGTAGCCTACATCTACCGCAGACTCATGGATATGGGAGCCGACCGCAGCAGCTATCTTTTAGGGATAGGCGGCGGCATAGTCACCGACATAACAGGGTTTGCGGCCTCCACCTACATGCGCGGCACGGGCTTCGGCTTCGTTGCCACCACGTTGCTATCGCAGGTGGATGCCAGCGTGGGGGGCAAGAACGGTGTCAACGTAGAGGGCTACAAGAATATGGCCGGGTGTTTCAACCAACCCGACTTCGTGGTATGCGACCCGTCCATGCTCCGCACCCTGCCCGAACGCGAAATCAAAGGCGGCATGGCAGAGGCCATAAAGGCCGGATTGATAAAGTCCGCCGCACTATTCGACAAAATGGAGGCCGGTTACGACGCCGTAATGGGCGATGCGGCCCTGCTCCGCGACATCATACGCGAGGCCATAGCGATAAAGGCCGCCGTTGTGGAGGCCGACTTCAAGGAGAGCGGCGAACGCAAGAAGCTCAACTTCGGCCACACCATCGCCCATGCCATAGAGAAGCTGAGCCGACGATACATACACGGCGAGGCGGTAGCCATAGGATGCGTCTACGAGGCTGAGCTGAGCCGGCGTCTCGGAACCGTCGGAGCCGACGACGTGGCCCGCATCACCGCCGCCATAGAGAGGCTCGGATTGCCTACCCGGTGCGACATAGACGACAAGAGCCTTTTCGAGGCCCTGCATCTTGACAAGAAGCGGCACGGCGACAGGATAGCCCTCGTAATACTCGACTCCATCGGCACGAGCCGCGTGGAGGAGATGGGTTTCGACCGTCTCGCCGAACTTATGGACATATAGCCATGACGACAAAAGAGAGATACGAAGCCGTCACCGAGTGGTTCCGCACCAACATGCCGGTAGCCGAAACGGAGCTGCACTACGACAACCCCTATCAGCTGATAGTGGCCGTGATTCTGTCGGCGCAGTGTACCGACAAACGGGTCAACATGGTGACACCTGCCATATTCCGCGACTACCCCACCCCTGCCGACATGGCCGCCGCCACGGTGGAGGAGATATACGAACATGTAAAATCGGTATCGTACCCCAACAACAAGTCGGCCAACCTCAAGAAGATGGCCGAGCGTCTGACCGACGTCTACCACGGCGAGGTGCCCGACACTATGGAGGAGCTGATAACCTTGGCCGGTGTAGGACGCAAGACCGCCAACGTGGTCATGTCGGTGGCGTTCGGCAAACAGGCTATGGCCGTAGACACCCACGTACACAGGGTGTCGGCGCGCATAGGTCTCACCCACGGAGCCAAAACGCCGCTCGAGACGGAAAGACAACTGGTGGCCGGATTCGCGGGCGACATACTGGCAACGGCCCACCACTGGCTCATACTCCACGGCAGATACGTCTGCACCGCCCGAAAACCCAAATGCGAAATATGCGGACTGGCAAAGGTGTGCAAGACGGCTTCGGGAAAGAGACCCGAACGTTAACCGGCTTTAGTTGTCCGTGCCTCGCGCACCTCACACGGCGGGCAGAGACTCGTTATATCGAGGTGAGTTCGACATAAGTATAGTTATTGTGAGCCATTCAGCTACACGAAGCACAGACCGCGCCTCGCTCATGGCCGTCCAAACGTAAAATGCCTTACGGCTCTCGCTCCGCTCGAGCCACTATTTCTCGAAACGACTAAACCATAGCTATTATGTCGAACTCACGTTATATTAATGATTCCGAGTAAATATATCTGTTGATGCGGTGCACCTCGCGGCGGGCATAAGAGAGGCGGTTTAACACCCTGCTTATAACTCAACTACTACCTATTGCGAGCCTCCGTGGAGGAGTTTTCCGCCCGTCACGTAGCACGACGGTCTTTCCGCCACGCTTCAAGCCCGAGGAGCGGAAATCGTGTTCGACATCCCTCCTACGTTCTGGCCAGAATATAAGTTTTGACAGGCGGCAATAAAAAAGGGGGACGAGCCCCCTAATCCATCTTCAGCACCGCCAAGAACGCCTCCTGCGGCACCTCCACGTTACCGACCTGACGCATACGCTTCTTACCCTTTTTCTGTTTTTCGAGCAGCTTGCGTTTACGCGATATGTCGCCGCCGTAACACTTGGCCGTCACATCCTTACGCACGGCCTTGACCGTCTCGCGGGCGATAATCTTGGCACCTATGGCGGCCTGTATGGCTATGTCGAACTGTTGGCGCGGTATCAGCTCCTTTAGCTTCTCGCACATCTTGCGGCCGAAGTCGTAGGCGTGGTCGCGGTGTATGAGCGACGAGAGGGCGTCGACACCCTCGCCGTTGAGAAGAATATCGAGCTTGGAGAGCACCGACGGCTTGTAACCGGACGGGTGGTAGTCGAAAGAGGCGTAACCGCGCGATATGCTCTTGAGCTTGTCGTAGAAGTCGAACACTATCTCGGCCAGCGGCATCTCGAAGGTGACCTCCACGCGGTCGGTGGTTATGAACGACTGGTTTTTCAGCGTGCCGCGCTTGTCGATGCACAGCTTCATCACGGCACCCAGATACTCCGCCTTGGTTATTATCTGTGCCGAGATATACGGCTCCTCTATATGGTCTATCAAGGTAGGCTCGGGCAGACCGGACGGGTTATGCACATCGACCTCCTCGCCCTTGGTGGTGTAGACCTTGTACGACACGTTGGGCACCGTAGTTATGACATCCATGTCGAACTCGCGGTAGAGACGCTCCTGAATTATCTCCATGTGAAGCAACCCGAGGAAGCCGCACCTGAACCCGAAGCCCAACGCCAACGACGACTCCGGCTCGAATGTGAGCGAGGCGTCGTTAAGGCGCAACTTCTCGAGCGAGGCGCGCAGATCTTCGTACTGGTCGGAGTCGGTGGGATAGACCCCGGCGAAGACCATCGGCTTGACATCCTCGAACCCCTCTATGGCGGCCTCGCACGGACGCGAGGTGTGGGTTATGGTATCGCCCACCTTTACGTCTATGGAGTTCTTGATGCCCGATATGATATAGCCCACATCGCCGGAACGAACCTCTTTACGCGGCGTCATCCTCAGCTTGAGCACACCCACCTCGTCGGCGTCGTACTCGCTTCCGGCGTTGAAGAACTTGACGTGGTCGCCGCTCTTTATAGTGCCGTTCATGACGCGGAAATAGGCTATGATGCCGCGGAACGGATTGAACACCGAGTCGAAGATAAGGGCCTGCAACGGAGCGTCGTCGTCGCCCCCGGGAGCCGGTATGCGCTCTACTATGGCTTCGAGCACGGCCTCCACGCCCTCGCCCGTCTTGCCCGATGCGGCGAGGATCTCCTCCCTGCGGCAACCGAGCAGATCGACAATCTGGTCTTTGACCTCGTCGACCATAGCGGCGGCCATGTCTATCTTGTTGAGCACGGGTATTATCTCAAGGTCGTGCTCCAGCGCCAAGTATAGATTGGAGATAGTCTGCGCCTGTATGCCCTGTGTGGCGTCCACCACGAGCAACGCCCCCTCGCACGAGGCTATGGCGCGCGACACCTCGTACGAGAAGTCGACATGGCCCGGGGTGTCTATCAGGTTGAGCACGTAAGGGGTACCCTTGTAGTCATAGTCCATCTGTATGGCGTGGCTCTTGATGGTGATGCCCTTCTCGCGTTCGAGGTCCATGTCGTCGAGCACCTGAGCCTGAGCCTCGCGCTCCGACACCGTTTCGGTCACCTCCAACAGACGGTCCGCCAAGGTGCTCTTGCCGTGGTCGATATGAGCTATGATACAGAAGTTACGTATGTTTTTCATCGTCTTACCAATATATAAATCAACACAAAACCCCGGCCGAAACACAGAACAGGGCGCTTACGGAGCCACAGACCCAACCCCGGCAACCGCAATGCAAAGATAATAATAAACACGGGTCCGACGAAATTTAGAGGCTGTTTGAGGTTTAATGGAACTTTTATCGGAACATAGCTTTTCGGGAAAAACAGGTCGCAAAGGCCGGTCAGAGCCGTGCGACGGAGGCAGGACACACTCCGCATATATACGCACAATCAGGCATGGCATTCGATTAACAGAGCGACAAAACCAAACGCCCCCAGATGTTACGGCCACACTTCAAACCGCCTGTCAAACTACCGCACACGACATATATCGCTCCGGACATTGATTTATCGTGTCAAAACACTATCTTTGTGCCGTTGTTCGGATTCGTGACGTGATGTTCCGCTATCCGTTTCTCTGATACTTCGTTTTATGACTGACAATACCGGCGCCTCATGCGGCCGAGCCATCGCCGCCAAAGCCGTCTCCATAGCGTTCCACCCGTTGATAGTGCCCACATACGCGGCTATCGCCGTATTGTTCGGCGGGCATACCATCTGGTCCATATTCATGCCTCTCCACATGCGGGTGACGCTTGTGTGGTACGTACTGGTGGCCACGGCGCTTATTCCGCTCGCCGTAATGCCCATACTCAAATCGGCCAAGCTCATAGAGAGCTATTCGCTCATCACCGCCCGCGACAGGGTTATACCCATGCTATTCATGGCGGTATGTTACATGAGCGCGATGTTCGTATTGTCGGATAAGGCGGGGATAGATGCGGCCAGACGCTTCTTTATCGGGCCGGCCGTCATAATGGTGTTGCTCGCCGCCATAAGCTCGCGCTGGAAGATAAGCACCCACACCACGGCCCCCGGAGCGGCCACAGCCCTCTTTCTGTCCATAACATACGCGGGCTACGGCGTACTGACGGCAGGAGTGCTCGTGAGCGTGGTGATAGCCGGGCTGTTGGGCTCCGCACGCATGGCTACGGGACAACACACCTTGTCGCAGGTGACGACAGGGTTTCTGCTCGGATTCTTCGCCATGTTACTGTCGCTGGTGTTTTGACCGGTAACGCCCCGTCTCATCGGATGCGCCGCTTATAAAAAAGAGCTTTGTCTCCCTGCGGAACCACCCGCCGAAAGACAAAGCCCCTCTACGAACGACAGGCAATAGCCTTATTTCCCTGTCATTATATCGAGCACCAAACGGTCGGTGGTCTCCATTCCCTTGGTACCTATCAGCGTAAGATTACGTATGCAGAGGTCTACATCGTCGTCTATTATGCCCTCGACGGACGATACGTGCTTGCCCTCCATTGCCAACATGGCCGACAATACGGCAGTGGATACGCCGCTCGTCAGCTTCATGGCGCAACTGGGCTTGGCACCATCGCAAATCATACCCGTAAGGTTTGCTATCATGTTCTTGACCGCGAACGATATCTGCTCGTAGCCTCCGCCCATGAGCAATGTGATGCCGCAACTCGACCCCGTGGCGGCCACCACGCATCCGCACAACGCCGAAAGACGACCGAGGCTCTGTTTGATATATATGGCGGTCAGATGGCTCATTATCAACGCCCTGACCAGCTCGTCCTCGCTCTTGCCCTTGTCGCGGGCGAATATCACAACAGGCAACGTGGCCGCTATACCCTGATTACCGCTGCCCGAATTGCTCATTACCGGCACCATAGCGCCACCCATACGGGCATCGCACGCCGCCGAGGTATAGGAGAGTATGTGCGAGAATATGCTGTCGCCCATTATCTCCCTCTCGTAAGTGCCGCGCATGGTCTTGCCCAGACCGTGTCCGAAGTCGCCCTCGAACGACTGCTCCGCCGCGGCCTTGTTGAGACGTGCGCTATCGAGTATGAAACGGATGTCGTCCAAAGGGGCGGTAGTGGCGAAATCGTAGACCTTACGAAGCGACAAAGAGACTTTGCCTCCGTCGTCGGCACACTCTTCCGAGGAGGAGCCTTTGTCGAGAAGCACCTCTCCGTCGCGCTCCAGATATATGAAATTGGTGTGCATGGAGGCTATCACGGCCTTGGACGAGTGACCGCCGGACCGCGCCTCCGTCTCTATGTACAGCTTCTCCGAGATATTGTCCTTGAGCGATATCCTTATCTTTCCGGCATCTATCATGGCGCGTCCGCGTACGACGGCCTCGTCGGAACAGTCCCTGAGCACCTCCAGCCCATACTCCGACCTACCTATCGACGCACCGAGAGCCACGGCTATGGGCAGTCCTATCATGCCGGTGCCCGGTATGCCTACCCCCATAGCGTTCTTTAGTATATTTGCGCTCAACTGCACCGAGATGCTCTCCGGCTCCTCGCCCAGAAGCTCGGCGGCACGCGCCACGCACAACGCCACGGCGATAGGCTCGGTACACCCTATGGCAGGTACCACCTCGCGTTTGATGAGATCGACGATCTCCTTTATTTCGGTTTTATCCATAACGCGTATATTTCAACCATTTTCGCTCCAAAGGTAGAAATAATTTCCACAAAAATTAAGCGGTTTTATATTTTTTGCGACAAATCGTAATACAGTATCGACCTATCCACCAAAAACAGCGGCCGAAGAATCGAAAAAGAATTTTGATTCCATTTCGACAGACTCATTAAATGAATTTAATTATATTTGCATGGGATAAATTGTGCCGCAAGGCCGGTTTGTCAGTAATCGCCGACCGTATGAACTACGAATCGAATAAGAATATCAACCGACCCGACCCGCAGAATGCCGGGGCCATCGACATAGTGTGCCCCTGCTACAATCCTCCCGAAGGGTTCATTGACGACCTCGACAGAATGGTGGAGGCCATGCGCGCCATCTACCCTGAGCGGCGTATGCGGCTGATAGTGGCCAACGACGGATCGTCACGCGGATTCGGCCCCCAAGAGCAGGCCGAGCTGTTGCGCACCGTGGCCGACACCGAGATAGCAGACCTGCCGCACAGAGGCAAAGGGGCGGCCATACGCGCCGGGATAGCCATGTCGACAGCGCCGGTCACTATATACACCGACATAGACATGCCCTATACGGCAGAGTCGATGCGTTCGGTCATAGACAATGTCATAGCGGGCTACGACGTGGTCATCGCCGTACGCAACCGCAGCTACCACTCACGACTGTCGCCGTTGCGCAAGCTCATGTCGTACGGCTCCAAAGCCCTCAACCGCATATTCCTGAACATACCCTACACCGACACGCAAGGCGGCCTGAAAGGGTTGTCGCCCAAGGCCCGGGAGACCATGCTGAAAACACGCATAGACGATTTCCTGTTCGACACGGAGTTCGTGGTGTTGTCGGCACGCGACAAGAGTATGAAGATAACGGAGATAGAGACCACGCTGCGAGACGGCGTAGTCATGTCGTCCATGTCGGGACGCGTACTGTTACGCGAACTGAAAAACTTTTTCCGCATAGCATTAGGCCTATGACTGTAACACTCGGTTTCGACATAGAGGAGTTCGACTTTCCGCTCGAAAGGGGGCGCGACACTGACCTCGACACACAGCTCGACATCTCGTACGAGGGGTTCGACTTTCTGCTCGGTCTGCTCGACCGCACCGGAATAAAAGCCACATTCTACACCACCGCCAACTTCGCCCTGCACCGTCCCGAGATAGTGCTCCGCGCCTCGGCGGCAGGACACGAGATAGCCTCGCACGACTACTGTCACGGCATGCAGAGGCCCGACCCCGCAGGAAGCCGTCGTGTGCTCGAAGAGCTTACGGGACACAGCGTGATAGGATACCGCGCCCCGCGTCTGGCCGCCACATCGTCGGCTGAGCTGGCCGCCGCAGGTTTCAGGTACGACTCCTCCGTGAACCCCACATGGATACCCGGACGTTACAACAACATGTTCTCCCCGCGCGGCATACATAACGATGGCTCGCTCGTGATCTACCCCACCTCGGTGGCGTGGCCGTTGCGCGTGCCGTTATTCTGGATAGCCCTGCACGCAATGCCGTTACCGCTATACGAACTTCTCGCGCGCACCGCACTGCATCGCGACGGACATCTCAACCTCTACTTCCATCCGTGGGAGTTCTCCGACAGACTCTCCGACAAGGCGTTCGGCGTACCGGGATATATCACCGGGTGCTCCGGAAGCCGCCTCAGAGCCAAATTCGAGAGGCTGCTCGCATGGCTCACAGAGCACGGATGCCGTTTCGATACCACACGTAACTACCTCGGATTCGATGAATAGGGCCACGGCACTCATACGCAGACTATACAAAAGCCCGTTCATGCGCTTTGCCGCGGTAGGGGCCGTTGCCACGGGCATCAACTACGGCACCTACACATTGCTCATACTGCATTTCGACGACCTGTGGCCGGAGGCGGCATATATAGCGGCCTTTTGCGTAAGCATCGTCTGCAACTTCATCCTATCGAGCTACTTCACGTTCGGTGTCGACCCGACATGGCCCCGTGCCGCCAAATTCCTGACGGCACACCTTGTCAATCTGGTCAACGAGCTGCTATTGCTACGCCTATGGCTGTGGATAGGGGTACCCAAACTCTACGCCCCGCTATGCGTATTCGTAGTGGCATTCCCGATAAACTTCCTGATGGTGCGTCTGGCACTGCGCGGAGGCAGAAAGCACAACGGTGCAGTCGAAGAGGATGTTCCGCATAGATAAACCGGCCGGACCCCCAAGGCCCCCGAAAAGAGACGACACGAAAAAAGGCCTCCCTCTATCTATCCTAAAGGAGACCTTTTGTTTTTGAGCTGATGACGAGATTTGAACTCGTGACCCCTTCCTTACCAAGGAAGTACTCTACCCCTGAGCTACATCAGCAATATGATGTCTTTTACCGATCTGCCGACCGCTTATAAAAAACAAACGCTTCCGTTTACGGAAGAGAGAGCGGAAGACGAGGCTCGAACCCGCGACCCTTAGCTTGGAAGGCTAATGCTCTACCAACTGAGCTACTTCCGC
>CAMWRR010000020.1 GCA_947176715.1 uncultured Rikenellaceae bacterium
GGATATCCCCTCGCACATGAGCGATATGCCGGGGCTCGACGAGGAGGTCATCACCCGTTTGCCAGCCGCGGCGCCTCCGTATAACATGTTGATGGAGGCCACCTCGCTCTCCGCCTGCAACACCACCATGCCGGTGGTCTCCCACGGTTTAAGCTCCATGAGCGTCTCCATTATCTCCGTCTGCGGGGTGATGGGGTAGCCGAAGAAGCCGTCGCACCCGGCGCGTACTGCGGCCTCGGCGACAACCTCGTTACCTTTCATCAGTCTTATCTCTTCTTTCATCTGTCTGTGGTTTTGTCGTTTACACTGCGCCATACGGTTATGCAACTGTCCGGACACACCATGCCGCAACTGGCACACCCTATGCAGTCGTCGGCCCGTGCGGCTATTGCGAAGTTGTAACCGCGCGAGTTGACCTTAGACGCCAGCTCCAGTACCTTTACGGGACACGCCGCCACGCAGACGCCGCACCCCTTGCACCGTTCGGTGTCTATCTCGACTCTTCCTTTGATTTTTGCCATGCTTTTATATTTTAAGCGCTTTGCTCTTTTATTGTGGTTAAAGTTGATTGTAGCTTACTTCAAAAATAATAAAAAATAGTCTGAAAATGAAAAATCGTGTAAAAATTATAATTTAAATATACTATTTTATACGGGCGCAAAAATGCCCCTTATGATTCAAGAGAAAAAACGGGAGACGAGTATTTATGTTATGTTCAAAGCTGTTTTTTATTTTGTAACTTGCATTGTAAGTGTTGTTTGAATGTAGATTATGTGATTATGTCTAACGTGAGTCCGGGCAGGGGGCGGTGTGCAGTGTGTGTCGGTAGGCTACTTGCGGGCGGTGCGGGTGTGCGTGGCGACACCGCATCGCAAAAGCTGTTGCGTCGAGTTAACCATCTGTTACTCTTTGCCGGAGGGGGCCGGTTTATGCCGTCATGAAACATAACCCTCTAAAATAGTTAGACCGTATCGGAATTTTTAGTATATTGCACACTCAAATTAAAACATCAACAAGCTATGGATAAAAATATCGCAGGCCTCGAGCCCAAGACCTTGTGGAGACATTTCGCCGCATTGTGCTCCATTCCCCACCCGTCCAAACACGAGGAGGGGGTGCGTGACTATATCGTTAAGTTCGCTAAGGAGCATGGCATAGAGTGCCATGTGGACAATATCGGCAACGTGGTGCTCCGCAAAGGGGCCACGCCGGGTTACGAGAACCGCAAGGGCATAGTGTTGCAGGGCCACATGGACATGGTTCCGCAGAAGAATAACGACAAGGTGTTCGACTTCCTCAAAGACGCCATACAGCCCTACATCGACGGCGAGTGGGTCACCGCCGACGGTACCACCCTCGGTGCCGATAACGGCATAGGCGGTGCCGCCGCTCTGGCTATCTTCGAGGATCTCAAGGAGCACGGCCCCTTGGAGGCGCTCTTCACCGTGGACGAGGAGACCGGCATGACCGGCGTGTTCGAGCTTCAGAAAGGGTTGCTCGAGGGCGACATACTCCTTAACCTCGACTCGGAGAGCGAGGGTGAGCTGTATGTGGGTTGCGCCGGCGGTGTCGACGTCATATCGCATATCCCCGTGAGCCGTGAGAAGGCGGCCGGCGGTTATCGCTGGTACGAAGTGAAGATATCGGGTATGAAGGGCGGCCACTCCGGAATGGAGATAATATTGCAGAGGGGCAATGCCAACAAACCCATGGCCCGTTTCCTGCACAAGGCCGTGGCCGGGCTGGGCGTGAAGCTGTCGTCCATAGACGGCGGCGACGTGCGTAACGCCATACCGCGCGAGGGTGTGTCGGTAGTGGCTGTCCCTGAGGGCAACTGCGCCCGCTTCGAGGAGCTGGTGTCGCAGTGCGGCAAGGTGTTCGCCTCTGAGCTGGCGGCTACCGAGCCGGAGCTGACATTTACGGCGTCGGTGTGCGCCGCCGGGGGCGACTATATGACCGACGAGAGCGCAAAACGGGTTATAGCGGCGGTGACAGCCAGCCCCAACGGGGTGATACGAATGAGCGACGCCATGGAGGGTTTGGTCGAAACCTCTTGCAACCTCGGTGTGGTCAAGACACTGGAGGGCGAGGTGCAGTTCATATCGTTGCCCCGCAGCTCTGTCGACAGCGCCAAAGAGGCCGTCGCCGAACAGATAGCGGCCGTAGCCGAGCTGGCGGGCGGACATGCCGAGCTGGCCGGAGGTTATCCCGGATGGAACCCCAACATGAAGTCGCCCATTCTGCACACCATGAAGGAGCTTTACAAGAAGCTCTACGGCAAGGAGCCGGAGGTGAAAGCCATCCACGCCGGTCTGGAGTGCGCCATCATAGGCAGTGTCTACGAGAAGCTCGACATGATATCGTTCGGTCCCACCATCCGCTACCCCCACTCTCCGGACGAGAAGGTGGAGATAGCCTCGGTAGGCAAGTTCTATCGCTTCCTCGAGGAGACCATAAAGGCGGCTCCTGAGAAATAATATGGATCTTCACCCCGACTTCGTGAGCGGGCGTTGGTTCGCCATAGTCAACCCTGTGGCCGGCAACGGCATGGGGTTGACCGACTGGCCTATCATAAGCAAACACCTGCGCGATGCCGAGATAGCTTTCGACGCGGTCTTCACCGAGAAGCGCTACCATGCCACCGAGTTGGCGGTGGAGGCTGTCGTCAAGGGCTATCGTCGCATCATAGTGGTGGGCGGCGACGGCACCATACACGAGACGGTGCACGGCCTGTTCATACAGCGCCGGTGCGCCGTCTCGGACGTTACCGTGGCTGTGATAGCCGTCGGCACCGGCAACGACTGGATACGCATGTACGGCATACCGCGTCGTTACACCGATGCCATAAGGGCCATAAAGAGGGGTCGCACCTTTCTGCAGGATGCGGCACGGGTGGGCTTCTACGAATCGAAGGTACACCAGTTCCGATACATGGCCAACGTGGCCGGCGTAGGGTTCGACGCCTTTGTCAACCGTGCCTATAACAAGGTGCGCGAGCGCGGCCTTTACAGCAAGTGGATATATATAGCGGCCATGTTCGTCTCTCTGCTCAACTACCACAACCACCGCTTCCGTATATGGGTCGACGGCAGGGAGGTGTTCGACGGTCCGGCTTTCAGCGGCGCCGTCGGCATAGGCAAGTTCAACGGCGGAGGCATGCAGCAGATGCCGCGGGCCGTGGCCGACGACGGCCTGTTGGACGTAACCGTGATAGAGAAGATGGGCAAGCTCAACCTCTTCCGATATATCAAGAAGCTGTATAACGGCCATATCTACGACGTGCCGTTCGCCCGATTCCTGCGCGGAGGCACCATCCGCATAGAGAGCTTCCCCGAAAGCCCCATAGAGATAGACGGCGAGGCTATGGGCTACGCTCCGTTCGAGTTCACCGTGTTGCCGCGGGTGCTTAAAGTGGTGGTGGGGGAGGATTTCTGACGTGAGAGGGCCTTTTGAGTGACCCGTATGGAATTTTGCCGTACGTACGGGAAATAGACCATTCCGTACGATTTCGTGCAGATTTATTTAAGCCCTCCTTTTAATACGGAGCCGTCGTTTCCGTATCTGCCCGCGAGTCGCAGGCTGTTTTGGTGTCGGACGCTTATCGGTTCTGCGGGTATGTGTCGGGCGAGATGGTCTGTCTGCCGTGGTTGCGCTACGCGTCGTGGCGGCGGGCGTTCGGGTCCGGTTTTGAGACGGACATCTGTTGTGCTGTTATTATAGTTGGAATATGTCTATGGATAGAATCAAAATAGTTGCGGCGGCGATAGCGTCGTCTTTGCTCGTGTCGTGCGGAGGTGTCGGGTGTCCCGAGCGGTTTACCGACTACGTCGATCCGTTCATCGGCACCGACGGTCACGGACATGTCTTTCTCGGAGCCAACGTCCCGTTCGGGGGAGTGCAGCTGGGCCCCTCCAACACCACGCAGGGTTGGGACTGGTGCTCCGGCTACCATTACAGCGACTCCATCGTCAAGGGGTTCGCGCACACCCATCTGAGCGGCACCGGCATAGGCGACCTCGGCGATGTGGTGTTCATGCCTACCACGGGCGGGGTGACCGTGGTTGAGGAGGAGTACGTCTCCGCATACGGTCACGAGGGAGAGACGGCGCGCCCCGGTTACTACTCGGTGCTCCTCGAAAAATACGGCATCACCGCCGAGCTTACGGCCACCGAGCGTTGCGGCATGCACCGCTACACCTACCCCGAGGGCACTGAGGAGGGCGGGCTGGTGATAGACCTCGAGAGCGGTATAGGCTGGGACGCTCCCGTGAAGGGGTTCATCCGCAGGGTGGACGACCGCACCGTCGAGGGTTACCGCTATTCCACCGGTTGGGCCGCCGACCAGCGTGTCTATTTCTTCGCCCGTTTCTCTCAGCCCATGACCGGCATGAGGGTGTTCGACGATAATGTCGAGGTGCTGTCCGACGAGGCCGAGGGGGTGCGTATCCGTGCGCGGGTCGACTTCGGCGAGGTGTCGCAGCTGGTGGCCGAGGTGGGTATATCGGCGGTGAGCATGGAGGGGGCGCGTCTCAACTGCCATGCCGAGTTGGATGGCCGGACATTCGACGAGGTGGCCTCGACAGCCTCCGACAAGTGGAACGACTATCTCTCCAAGATACGCGTGGAGGGGGGCCGCGACGACGACAGACGCGCCTTCTATACCGCCCTCTATCACACGGCGTTCGCCCCGCAGCTGTTCTGCGATGCCGACGGCAGCTACCGCGGCGCGGACGGTGCTGTATACCGCGACACCTCTCATAACGTCTACACCGTATATTCGCTCTGGGACACCTATCGCGCCGCCAATCCGCTCTACACCATAATAGAGCCGGAGCGTACGGGCGAGTTCGTCGACAACTTCCTGAAGATATACGACCAACAGGGCCGTCTGCCGGTGTGGCATCTGGCCGGCAACGAGACCGACTGCATGGTGGGCTACCACTCCATCCCGGTCATTGCAATGGCCTGTCTGCGGGGCATCGGCGGCTTCGACATCCTAAAGGCCTACGAGGCGGCACGCTCGTATGCCGACCTCGACGAGCGCGGTCTCGACCACATACGCTCCGTAGGCTACATACCCTCCGACAAGGAGCCCGAGTCGGTGGCCAAGGCGTTGGAGTACGCCGTTGACGACTGGGCCGTGGCTCAGATGGCAGCCCGAATGGGCCGTCAGGACGACTACGACCGTTTCATGGCACGCTCGCGCGGTTATGTCCGATACTTCGACAAAGGTAGCGGTTTCATGCGAGGCGTACGCTCCGACGGTGGCTGGAGCGAGGGGTTCGACCCCGTGGTGTCGCGCCATCGCAATGACGACTATTGCGAGGGCAACGCATGGCAATATGTGTGGATGGTGCCCCACGACGTAGAGGGTCTGGTGGCTCTCTTCGGCTCCGAGGAGGCGTTCGAGAGCAAGCTCGACAGCCTGTTCGTGGTGGAGGCCGAGCTGGGCGACGAGGCCTCGCCCGACATATCGGGTCTGATAGGCCAGTACGCGCAAGGCAACGAGCCTAACCACAGCACTCCGTTTCTGTATAACTACATAGGCCGTCAGTGGAAGAGCGCGGAGCTGTCGCGCCGTATCATGCGGTCGTTCTTCGACGATACCCCCGCCGGGCTGTGCGGCAACGAGGATGCGGGTCAGATGAGCGCGTGGTATGTGCTTGCCGCCGCCGGACTCTACCCGGCCAATGCCGTAAGCGGCGCTTTCCTCATCGCAAGTCCGCTCTTCGACAAGGTAACGGTGAATGTGGGCGAAAAGGTCAGCTTCACCGTGGAGGCCGTAGGTAACTCCGAGGACAACATATACGTGCAGAGCGCGGAGCTTAACGGCATGCCCTACGACAAGAGCTACATAACATACGGCGACATTGTCTCCGGAGGCGTGTTGCGTCTTGTGATGGGTCCTGAGCCCAACTGTGATTTCGGCGCATCGGAACAGGCGCGTCCGAGGTCTGCGGTTTACTGACAGACGGGTCTGTGTCTCAGACAAAGTGTGATGCCCGTCTCAATCCGGCGTATATGAAAAGATATGTGACAGACAGTTTTCGCCCCTCCGACACGGAGGATATATGCGGCATATACAACTATTTCGTAGAGAATAGCGCCGCCACCTTCGAGCTTTGCCCCTTGGATGTGCACGCCATGAGGGAGCGTCTCGATGCCGTGGCCGCCGAGGGTCACCCTTGCTTCGTGTGTCGCACGGAGGGCAGGACGGCGGGTTTTCTGTGGCTCCACCGCTGGAACTGGCGCGAGGCCTGCGACGCTACCGCCGAGGTGACCGTCTATGTGGCCCCGGGTATGGAGGGGCAGGGGGTAGGCTCCGCTCTTATGGAGCGTCTTATGGAGCACGCCCGCAAGGCCGGGTTGCATGTGCTCGTCTCGTGCATCACCTTGCCTAACGAGGCGAGCATGGCCCTGCATCGTAAATTCGGCTTCGTTCAGGTGTCGCATTTCAGTCAGGTGGGACGCAAGTTCGGTGCGTGGCACGATGTGTGTCACATGCAGCTGGTTCTGGAACAGACCGTCGAAGAGTGACTGTCGTCGTATAGTCGAGCGGTGATGCCACGGAGGTGCTTTCGTGCCCGTGGCTGTCCGTAATGCCGCAAAACAGAACCGGTGTCTCCCGTTTTCAGGAAGACACCGGTGCAATACACGGTAGGCCGTCTTATAGCAACGCCTCTTTCAGTACCTCGTCGAGGGTGCGTACATAGTGGAATTTCAGTCCCTTTATGTAATCCTCTTTTATCTCGCTGATATCCTTGCGGTTCTCCTCCGAGAGGATGATGTCGGTGATACCGGCCCGTTTGGCGGCGAGTATCTTCTCCTTGAGTCCGCCGACAGGAAGCACCTTGCCGCGCAGGGTGGTCTCGCCCGTCATGGCTATGCGTTCGCGCACCTTGCGTCCGGTAAGCATCGACACAAGGGCCGTAACCATGGTGATGCCGGCGCTGGGACCGTCTTTGGGGGTAGCCCCCTCGGGCACGTGCAGGTGTATGTCGTTGTTCTCGAAGAAATCGGGAGCTATTCCGAGCTTGTCGGCATGGGCCTTGACCCATTGCAGGGCTATGGCGGCCGACTCTTTCATCACATCGCCGAGGTTACCGGTGATGTTGAGCGCACCTTTGCCCTTGTTGGAGCTGGCCTCTATGTAGAGTATGTCGCCGCCCACCTCCGTCCATGCCAGTCCGGTGACGATGCCGGGGATGTCGTTGCCCTCGTACATCTCGTTGATGAAACGGGGCACCCCGAGGATCTTCTCCACGTCGGCCTCGGTGACGGTGGGTTTGAACTTCTCGCCCAACCCTATCTGTTTGGCGCGGTAACGCACAATCTTGGCAATCAGCTTGTCGAGGGTGCGCACGCCCGACTCGCGGGTGTACTCCGATATGATCTTCTCTATCGACGCCGCGGGCAACTTCAACTGACGCGCCTTTACCCCGTGAGCCTCGAGCTGCTTGGGCAACAGATGGTTAGACGCTATGCTGACCTTCTCTTCGAGCAGATACCCCGAGACGTTTATCATCTCCATACGGTCGCGCAACGCGGGCGATATGTTGGCCACGTTGTTGGCCGTGGCTATGAACAACACCTTGGAGAGGTCGTACTCCACGTCGAGATAGTTGTCGTGGAACGTGGTGTTCTGCTCCGGATCGAGCACCTCGAGCAGCGCCGAGGCGGGGTCGCCGTGGTTGCTCGATGTCACCTTGTCGATCTCGTCGAGTATGATGACGGGGTTCGACGAACCGCACTTGCGTATGGTCTGTATTATACGGCCCGGCATGGCACCTATGTAGGTGCGGCGGTGTCCGCGTATCTCGGCCTCGTCGTAGAGACCGCCGAGCGATATGCGTCCGAACTTGCGTTTGAGCGCCGAGGCCACCGACTTGCCCAAAGAGGTCTTGCCCACGCCCGGAGGGCCGTAGAGACACAGTATCGGCGATTTGAGGTCGCCTTTGAGTTTCAGGACGGCAAGGTGCTCTATTATGCGGTCCTTGACATCGTCCAGACCGAAGTGGTCGGCATCGAGATGCTTGTGGGCGTTCTCGAGGTCGAGGTTGTCTTTGGTGACGCTCTGCCACGGCAGGTCGAGCAACAGCTGCAGGTAGTTCATCTGCACCGAATACTCGGCCACGGCGGGGTTCATGCGCTCCAGCTTGGTCAGCTCCTTGTCGAAGAGCTCGGCTATCTCCCGGCTCCACTTCTTCTTGTCGGCCTTGGCCTGCATCTCGTCGAGCTCACGGTCGACGGGGTCGCCGCCCAGCTCGTCCTGTATGGTGCGTATCTGCTGTTGCAGATAGTATTCGCGTTGCTGGGCGTCTATGTCCTGTTTGACGCGTTGCTGTATCTCGTTTTTGAGCTGGAGAAGCTGTTGTTCGCGCACGAGTATCTCCAACAGACGCTGGGCGCGTATCAGAAGCCCCGGTGCCTCGAGCAGATTCTGACGGTCGGCGTCGGAGAACTCTATGTTGGAGCTTATGAAGTTGATGATGCCCTTCTTGCTGTCGATGTTCTTGATGGCGAAAGTGGCCTCCTGCGGCAACGACGGCGAGAGCTTTATGATGTTGACGGCTATCTCCTTGATAGACTCAACCAAAGCCTCGAACTTGACATTGTCCTTGTCGGGGTTGATGTCGTGCAGAGGACGCACCCGCGCCTTGTAGTAAGGCTCGGAGGTGACATACTCCTGCACCTCGAACTTCTCGAGGCCGTGCAGTATGACGGTCAGGTTGCCGTTGGGCATCTCGAGCGTCTTTATGATACGCGCCACG
Organism: uncultured Rikenellaceae bacterium; assembly: GCA_947176715.1. Taxonomy (GTDB): domain Bacteria; phylum Bacteroidota; class Bacteroidia; order Bacteroidales; family Rikenellaceae; genus CASDZP01. The sequence continues at coordinate 8,772 of CAMWRR010000020.1, forward strand.
GTACCCACCTTGTAGAGATCGTCGGGGTCGGGGTCTTCTACGGCGGCCTCTTTCTGCAACACCGCACCCAACAGCGCACCCTGTTGTTCTATATCGCGCACCAGACGCATAGATTTGTTGCGTCCCACCGTTATGGGCGTTATGGCACCGGGGAACAGTACCGAGCTGCGGAGCGTCAGTATGGGCAACACCTCCGGCACATCCACCGACACGGCATCCTCGTCCTCGCTCGAATAGATCGGTATCACAGGGCTTTTAGAGTCCATCATATCCGATATGTTGGATAACTCGTCTTCTATCTTCTTATATTTCTTACTCATACTCCTCGGAAGTTAACACGGCAAAAGCGGCGTGTGATTTCAGTTGTTTTGTCAACTGCAATAATAGTGCCATATCCGACAATGGCACGCGGCATGACATTATGTCAGTCGCGAGGGGCTTTTTGTTGTCATGTGTGCGGGCGGAGAGATAAAAAATCGGCGATGTTGACGGATTTACTGTTAGAATAACTATATTTGTAGTTCTCGAAACTATAATTAACATCGAGGAGGCATACGGTCTCCCATACAAACAACGAAACACATGGATATTCCGTCAAAGTACGAGCCCTCTCTATGCGAGGACAAATGGTACCGTTACTGGTCGGACAACGGTTTCTTCAAATCGGTTCCCGACTCGCGCAAGCCCTATACCGTAGTGATCCCGCCGCCCAACGTAACGGGCGTGCTCCACATGGGACACATGCTCAACAATACCATACAGGACGTATTGGTCCGCAGAGCCCGCATGAAGGGCTTCAACGCATGCTGGGTGCCCGGCACCGACCACGCATCCATCGCCACCGAAGCCAAGGTGGTGGCCAAGCTCAAGGCGGAGGGCATCGACAAGGCGTCGCTCACGCGCGACGAGTTCATGAAGCACGCATGGGAGTGGAAGGAGAAACACGGCGGCATAATACTCGAACAGCTCAAAAAGATGGGCGCCTCGTGCGACTGGTCGCGCACCAAGTTCACGATGGACCCCGACATGAACCGTTCGGTGATAAAGGTGTTCGTCGACCTCTACAACAAAGGCAAGATATACCGCGGCGTACGCATGGTCAACTGGGACCCGGTGGCCCTCACCGCCCTCTCCGACGAGGAGGTGATATACAAAGAGGTGCACAGCAAGCTCTACTATCTCCGTTATAAGGTGGAGGGTTCCGACGAATACGTAATAGTGGCCACCACGCGCCCCGAGACCATCCTCGGCGACACCGCCCTTTGCGTGCATCCCGACGACGAACGCTACAAGCACCTGCACGGCAAACGCGTGACGGTGCCGGTAGTGGGCCGCTCCATACCGGTGATAGCCGACAGCTATGTCGACATGGAGTTCGGTACCGGCGCCCTCAAGGTGACCCCGGCGCACGATGTCAACGACTACATGCTCGGCGAGAAATACAACCTCGAAGTCATAGACATATTCAACGACAACGGTACCATCAACGACAAGGTGGGGCTCTACGTGGGTATGGACCGCTTCGAGCTCCGCGACAAGATAGCCGAAGACATAGCGGCCGCCTCGCTCATGGAGAAGATAGAGGACTACGACAACAAGGTGGGCCTCTCGGAGCGCACCTCGGCCGTGATAGAGCCCAAGCTCTCCATGCAGTGGTTCCTGAGCATGGGCGACATATCCAAACCGGCGCTTAAAGCCGTCATGGACGACGTGATAGAGCTGGTGCCCGCCAAGTTCAAGAATACCTACCGCCACTGGATGGAGAATGTCAAGGACTGGTGCGTGTCGCGTCAGCTTTGGTGGGGTCAGCGCATACCGGCCTACTATCTGCCCGAGGGTGGCTTCGTGGTGGCCGAGACGGCCGAGGAGGCCTTGGAGCTGGCCAAGAAGAAGAGCGGCAACGACAAGCTCACGGTAGCCGACCTGCGTCAGGACCCCGACGTGCTCGACACATGGTTCTCGTCGTGGCTGTGGCCCATATCGGTGTTCGGCGGCATACTCGACCCCGACAACGAGGAGGTGAAGTACTATTATCCCACCAGCGACCTTGTCACCGCCCCCGACATACTCTTCTTCTGGGTGGCCCGCATGATAATAGCCGGCTACGAGTATCGCGGCACCTTCCCGTTCAAGAACGTCTACCTGACCGGTACCGTGCGCGACAAGCAACGCCGCAAGATGAGCAAGTCGCTCGGCAACTCGCCCGACCCGCTCGACCTGATAGCACAGTACGGCGCCGACGCCCTCCGCATGGGTATGCTCCTGTGCTCGGCTGCCGGTAACGACCTTATCTTCGACGAGGCCCTGATAGAGCAGGGGCGTAACTTCTGCGGCAAGATGTGGAACGCGTTCCGTCTGGTCAAAGGGTGGAGCGTCGACGAAGGGGCGTCTCAGCCCGAGAGTGCGGCGTGCGCCGTGGAGTGGTTCACATCCAAGCTGAACGCCACCCTCTCGCAGGTGGAGGCCGCATTGGCCGAATACCGCATATCGGAGGCCCTCATGATGGTCTACAAGCTCTTCTGGGACGAGTTCTCGGGGTGGTATCTGGAGATGGTCAAGCCCGCATACGGCGAGCCTGTCGACGGTGCCACGCTTAAGGCAACCATCGGTTTCTTCGACAAGCTGCTCAAGGTATTGCACCCGTTCATGCCCTTCATCACCGAGGAGCTTTGGCACTACATAGCCGAGCGCAAAGAGGGCGAGAGCATAATGATAGAGCGCATGCCCGAGGCCGAAGCCGCTGACGAGAAGATAATATCCGATATGGAGCTGGTCAAGGAGATAGTCTCGGCGGTGCGTAACATCCGCAAGGAAAAGGGGTTGCCCTTGCGCGAGAAGCTCTCGTTGGTGGCTCCGGGCGGCGGAGCGGTTCCCGAGAGATACGACAGCGTCGTAATCAAGATGGCGGGGCTCGACAAGATAACCGCGGATGTCAAACCGGAGGGTGCCTTGTCGTTCATAGTCAAGGGTTGCGAATACTTCGTTCCCGTTACGGGGGCCATCGACACCGAGGCCGAGATAGCCAAGCTGACTGCCGATTTGGAGTATGCGCGCGGCTTCCTCGCAAGCGTCATGAAAAAGCTCTCCAACGAGCGTTTCGTGGCATCGGCGCCAGAAAAGGTCGTCGCCCTCGAACATGCCAAGAGAGCCGATGCCCTTAAAAAGATAGAGGCACTGGAACAACAGATAGCGAACCTCAAAAGGTAGTTGCGTGTAATTTTCTGTCGATCCGTTCGTTAAGAGAACGTTGTTTGAAATTCGGTAAAGGCCTGTCCTGTCCGTTTCTCGTTTTCATGCCGCCATTGACCGATGTGCGGCATGAAAATGTCATGACGGTATGGCTTGGGAGCGAATGTTCCGTCTGTCCGGGAGGCTCTGTTGTCGGTTATACGGCTCGGTTGTCTCTTTGCGGCATGGGTTCGCCTCGGGGCGGCTATCCGGTAGTGTAAGCTCCCCGGCGGAGGCAAGGCGCTCCTCTTCGAGAATTGCGGCTCCCGCTTCCCCATAGCCGAGCTTACCGAGGAGCCGGTGAGTTGCGGATTTCAGACGGATTCTTGTGTAAGGCGGGTCGACAGCTATTTTAACACCCCTGTCAAAATTAACCTCATTGCCCGTATTCAGAGAGATTGTCTTTGGCTAATCAATAAATATTCTTCAGGAAATATTTTTTAGACGATCCCCTTCTGAGGCAATGAGGTTTTATTTTTTTGTCGTCGACAAAGTTCTGCAGGATTATTTCAAAGATGAGAGACGACATGTAAGTGTCGGAACTTTTCGATAAGTCGAGTTTTCTCCGGATTGTCAAGGCGAGGAGAGCGAATGTATTAAGTAGCCGTCTTATTGTCCGAAGTTCCCCCGTTAAGCAAAGAACAGCGTGGGACAACAAGTCCGTTCTAAGGGAACTGCTAGGAAACCTTTTATTACGACAAGTTGTACCCACGCCTCTCCAGCGGTACAAATTGTATTCTGTAATAAAATAATTCGTCCTCGATTTTTTATAGCAGTTATTTTCGAACGGGAGAATACATTGAGATATGTTGTTCGCTTGTTCCGGTGCAAACCGGTTATTTTTTCTTATCTTCTTGACATGTCGTTAATTATCGGTTTATGTTATAATAGATTGCAAAAATAACACAATTTTAAGATAAAAGCAATATAAAATCACTTAATTTAACTGTGTGTCGATAGCTGTCGGAACCGTTAAGCCGCTTATTTGCTTATGTATTAACTCGTAGCGTGTTTTCGGTGCCTAATGCGCCTTCACTTTGCAGTGAGATATGGAGGTGGCTTTTTGTGCGATTTTTCGGTGGAGATGTAAGGTGTGTGCTGTTGGTCGGGGGCGGAGTGGCTTGGGTCGTGTGTGCGGCTTTTGCTTCGCTTTTTGCGGGAAGGTTGATTTTCCCGCTCTTGCCTACAGTGTGCGTCGTTGATGTCAGTCGGAGAGACTCACGCTCCTCATGCCTCGGGGTCCGATAGATAATTATTAGTGTCCGGTAAAAATCCGGAATATCCGCACAATTATGTGTAAATCAATACGAAAACAGTCTTCTGACGTGCATGGGCTTATATCCGTTTATTATCCGATACTTTACCGAAAGAGGAGCCTGCGGGGGTCCGCGTCTCATGTGGAGTTCTGAAGATGCGGTCAGGTGCCTTTGGCGAGTAATACTTATAGCTTCGTTACTCTCTATTGCGGGCCTCCGTGGGGGGAGGCTCCGGCCCGCTCGGTCTTTCCGCTACGCTCCAAGACCGCCAAGAGG
>CAMWRR010000021.1 GCA_947176715.1 uncultured Rikenellaceae bacterium
CCTCCCCTCCCCCCCCCCTCCCGCCCTCTACTCCACACCCCCCCCCCCCCGTCCGATCCCCCCCCCGCCCTCTACTCTGACTTTTCCGCGAGGAGTTCTTCGAGTTTTTGTCCGAGGGCGTCGCCGCGGAGGTTTTTGGCTATTATTGTTCCGTCCTGTGCTATCAGGAAGTTGGAGGGGATCGAGCCTACTCCGTAGAGGACGGCGGGTTCGCACTCCCAGAATTTGAGGTCGCTGACGTTTGTCCAGTCGAGGCCGTCTTTACGGATAGCCTCTTTCCAGCGGTCGATGCCGTCGGGGCGGTCGAGCGACACGCCGTATACGGTGAATCCGAGGTCTTTGTATTTGTGGTAGTTGGCTACTACGTGGGGGTTCTCCATACGGCAGGGGTTGCACCACGATGCCCAGAAGTCGAGCAACACGTATTTGTTACCGGCCACTACGTCGGATAGTTTGACGATGTTTCCGGCGGTGTCGGGGAGCGCTATCTCCATGAACTTCTGACCTACGTCTGAACGTTTGAGGGATGCGATGCGGTCGCCGAGAATCTTGATGTATACCGAGTTCTGAACGTCGGGGTTCATTGCTGCGGCCATCTCCTCGAGCTCCTGCCACGACAGCTGGTAAGAGAGGTGACGGAAGAGCACGTATGCGGCGGCTATCGAGCCGGGGTTGTTCTGCACGAAGAGCACCGACGAGTCGCGAGAGCCTCGTATGGGCATGTAGCTGTTGTTGTACAGGTCGTTGGTCTGAGAGCCTACCACCGCTATGTTGCGTCGGTCCGCGATGTCGCCGCTGATGGCTATGGGGCTGTTTTCGAGGAAGAACTGTCCGAGAGAGACGTTTCCGTCGGCTACATCCACGGATGCGAGCATGGGCATGTCGAGCGCCCCGACGAATTTGAATTTGCCCTCCTCTACTATAGCAGAGTCGATAACGTGAGGCATTTTACCCTCGTAGACGGTGAGATATACCTTGCCGTCCACGCCGGCTACCGTGCCGTCGATAGTGTAGCCGCTCCGGTTCGATGTGCATGATGCGAGCGCGAACAATGCGGCGGTCAATGTAAAGAACTGTTTCATATCCGAATGAGTTAAGTTGTTTCTTAAAGTTTTAGCCGGATGGCGGGAATGCGACTGTTTGCCGAAACCCCTATCCGCCACGTGCAAATATATGATTTTTCCGCTTTCATACTCTTATGTGTAGACATATTGTCGGTTTTTGTCGACAAAATATACGAAACGGCTGCCTGTGGCAACGGCTATTTAATGGGTGATGTAAAATTTTATCTCCAAAATTTGGAACATATCTTTTTTTGTCTTACTTTTGTGCCGTAATCGAAAGGGAGCATAGCTCAGTTGGTTTAGAGCATCTGCCTTACAAGCAGAGGGTCGGGGGTTCGACTCCCTCTGCTCCCACAGAAAACGGATAGCTGACTTACAGTTGTCCGTTTTTGTTTTTATGCCTGTCGGTCAGCCTCTTAGTGCCGTGGGTGCGACATGCCGTAGCGGTTGTCTCTACTTGCTCCGAGACATCCTCTCGAAGCCCGACAATATCTTCGTCTTGTTTTCCCGTCTGCCCGCTTCGTATCTGTCGTATCTGTTGGTCCGGGCGGTTTCGGGGGCGCATAATGGCTATTCATGAAATTTTTCTACATTTGTAATCAAATTGCGAGGGAGAATGGTCGAATACAGAGCCACAATCACCAACGAGGAGGTCAATGATCTGCCGCTGACGGCTTTCGGCGGCGATATCGTCGTGGTCGACAGCGCCGACCAGCGTGAGGCGGCCGCCTATCTCTCGTCGCAGAAGCTCATCGGTTTCGACACCGAGAGCCGTGCCACTTTCGTCAAAGGGGCCCATAACACCATATCGCTCGTACAGCTCTCCGGTCCGGACAGGGCCTATCTCTTCCGGGTCAATATATGTCCGCTCTCGCCTGAGATAATAAGGGTATTGCAGAGCCGCGCCATAATAAAGGTGGGGCTTGCCATAAAAGACGATATCGCCAATATGCGTACTGTCAATCCGTTGTTGTATCCGCACGGTTTCGTCGACCTGCAATCCATCGTGGGACGTTTCGGCATAAAAGAACTCGGTCTGAAGAAGATAAGCGCCATAGTGCTGGGTCGACGCATATCCAAGGCCCAGAGGCTGAGCAACTGGAACGCCGTCAACCTCACCGAGGCGCAACGCGTGTATGCCGCCACCGACGCATGGGTCTGCCGCGAGATATACCGGTCGCTCATGACGGCCGAGAAGGAGGGGTACACCACCTTGTCCGCGGATGCGCCCGATGTCGTTAAGCCGGCAGAGGAGTCGGTACGCACCGAGGCTCGCGGCAGACGTCGGTTCCGGCGCGGACGCGAGAAAAAGAGCCTCGAATAGGCCCGCCATATCATGAGATTCCGAAAGTCGATAAGGCCCGTCATTGCTGTCGTAACGGCGGCGCTATTGTGGTGGACGGCTATGTTCTGCATAGTGCCGCGCCCCCTCTTCGATGTCCCCTACTCCACGTTGCTCTACTCCCGCGACAGCACGCTGTCGGGGGCGCGCATAGCCTCCGACGGGCAGTGGCGTTTCCCCGCCTCCGAGAGCGTCCCTGAGCGTTTCGCGGCGGCTCTGCTCACATACGAGGACAAACGTTTCTACAGCCACCCCGGCATCGACCCGTTGGCCGTAGCCCGTGCCGTGAGGCTCAACCTGTCGGGCGGACGGGTGGTCAGCGGCGGCAGTACCGTCACCATGCAGTTGGCCCGACAGGCGCGCGGCAGGCGCGACCGCAACCTTTGGCAGAAGTGCGTGGAGGCCATGTATGCCCTGTTCATAGAGACCACCCACAGCAAAGACGAGATACTGGCCCTCTATGTGTCGCACGCTCCGTTCGGCGGTAACGTGGTGGGGCTGGAGGCCGCCTCGTGGCGCTATTTCGGACGCCCGGCGGAGGAGCTGTCGTGGGCCGAGAGCGCCATGCTCGCCGTGTTGCCCAACTCTCCGTCGCTCATACATCCCGGGCGCAACAGACTGTCCCTCAAACAGAAGCGCGATCGTCTGCTCGACCGGTTGGAGGAGCGCGGCATCATAGAGGCCACCGAGTGCAGTCTGGCCAAACAGGAGCCGTTGCCCGATGCCCCGTTGCCGCTGCCCGATGCGGCGCCCCATCTGCTCGAGAGGTTGGCCGCGGAGCACAGGGGCGAACGTATGGTCTCCTCTCTGGACGGACGGCTGCAACGTCTCGTCTCGGCTACGGTCGACCGTTACGGCGCCATCTACGCCTCCTCCAACAGGGTCTTCAACGCCGCGGCGGTGGTGGCCGACACGGAGACGGGCGAGGTGCTCGCGTATGCCGGTAATGTGACAGGGTCGTCGCACGGCGGGGCGGTGGACATAGTGACGGCGGAGCGAAGCTCGGGAAGTATCCTCAAACCTTTGCTCTATGCCGCCATGCTGCACGACGGCCTCATACTGCCCGGCACTCTGGTCGCCGATACCCCGCTCAAGATAGGTGGCTTCGCTCCGCAGAACTACAGCCGCAGATATTACGGCGCGGTGCCGGCGCATCAGGCTGTCACCCAGTCGCTCAACGTGCCGTTGGTGCGCATGTTGTCAAAGTATAACACGGGTCGGTTCATGGAGCTGCTCGACACCCTAGGCATGACCACCCTGCACTATCCGGAGGGTCACTACGGGGCATCTGTAATATTGGGCGGCGCCGAGTGTACGCTCTGGGACATCTGCGGCATATACGCCTCTTTGGCCCGCACCCTCTCTCACTTTACGGCCTACGATTGCCGTTACGACAAGCGCGACATACACCCTCTCACCCCCTTTCCGTCGGAGAGCGTCAGGGTCGATCCCTTGGACGGGCGGCTTACCGGGGAGCCTCCCGTGTTGTCGGCGGCGGCGTTGTGGTTCGCTTTTGAGTCCATGTCGGCGTTGGGTCGTCCCGAGGAGGAGGCCGAGTGGCAACAGTTCGCCAGCATGAAGCGGGTGGCGTGGAAGACGGGCACCAGCTACGGAGGCCGCGACGCATGGGCCGTGGGTCTGACACCGCGCTACGTGGTGGGCGTATGGGTAGGCAACGCATCTGGCGAGGGCAGGCCCGGTCTGACGGGCGTGTCGTACGCCGGGCCGATACTCTTCGACATATTCTCGCTTCTCGACGGCGGCGACTGGTTCGACGAGCCTTTGTGCGAGATGGAGCGGGCGGAGATATGCCCGGTGAGCGGTCACAAGGCCTCGCCGTTATGCCCTGTCACCGACAGCGTTATGATACCGCGTAGCGGGCTCAACACCTCACCGTGCCCCTACCATAAGCGGGTGCACCTCTCGCCCGACGGACGGTGGCGCGTCGACAGCTCGTGCGAGAGCGTAGACCGCATGATAAGCGCGTCGTGGTTCGTGCTGCCCCCGGCACAGGAGTACTACTACCGGCAATACCACGCCGACTACCGCCCCCTGCCGCCCCTCGGCCCCGGATGCGCGCAGGAGACAGAGCGCCGCATGGACATAATATACCCCGAACACGGCGACATAATAACCCTGCCGCGCGGCTTCGACGGCCATAGCGAGGCTATGGTGATGCAGGCGGCTCACGTGCTCCCCGACGAGACGATATACTGGTACATCGACGACGAGTTCATAGGCACCACCGTAGGCGAGCACGAGATGGCGGCCGTTCCCGAGCCGGGGGAACATCTGCTGTCGCTGACCGACTCGCGGGGCAACAGGAGGAGGATAGTGTTTACGGTGAGATAGATTTTTAGCGGGGCTGTGGTTGGTGCGGCGCTTGCGTATTGCATAAAAAAACGAGCGACAGAACCTCTGCCGCTCGTGTCTATAAAAAAAAGACGGTCTGTTACTTCTTTCTGTAAGTATATTTGTCGAAATATTCGTAACCGTTGTCATCTTTCTCGTGCTGCACCAGAATCATCTCAGACGATGTCAACTTCTCTACCGTGTATTCTTCGGTATCGTAAGAATATTTTATTGACAACGTATTGTTATTGTCGTTGAATGACCATCTGAAATTGTTTGTATTCTCATAAGTTTTGTTGTCAGATTGGTCGTATTCAACGTAATAGTTGGTTCCGGTGCCGTCTGCGTTGAAGGTGTATGTATCTTCGATACCGTATTCTTTGGGGGTACCGCTCCACTCTTCACGATCATTATCGTCTACCTCGAAGCCTTCGTTGTAGGTGAGCTCCCATGTGTTTACAAGGGCATCCTTTTCGACTTTGTTGTCGTCTTTGGAACAAGCTACCATCAAGAGAGAAGAGATGGCGATCAAAAGTACTTTTTTCATAAAGATAAGATTTTTTAAGTTGTTGTTTTGGTGTCAGCCTGTCTGGTTTTTCGGATGTGGGACAAACAAAAAGCATGGGCTGAACTGCCATATCGGAATCTGAGGTCTTCGACAACCTATACACCCAATAATAGAATAAAGCCCACGCTGAAATACAGCATGAGCGAAAACTTTATTCCTTGGGTGTAATTTGAAATTGTCGAAGTTTCAGATTCCCGGATAAAAGCTAACGCTTTTTATTTATATGTCCTTCGATTTGAATTTAAATCATAGGCAAATGTCGGTTTTGGTTATTGTATCGTGGCCGGACGATTAGCCCGGACCGTTATTGTCGATACGAGTTTACTGTTGCAAATATATGTGATTTTGTCTTAAAGCAAAATCATAAGAAAAGCGCATGAGAATATCTCATGCGCTTTTTAGGTGGAGCTGGAGAGAATCGAACTCTCGTCCAAACGGGGACCCGGACGCTTTCTACATGCTTAGTCCTTATTTGATTGTCGGAGAACGGGATAGGTCAAGGACTAACCGCCCGAACTCGTAGTCTCTGTTCTCTTGTCACGGTTTAGAGACGTCGCCGTGACCAGCCCCACTGGGATGATACTCCGTGAGCCGAAAACCGTAAGGCGGAGCTTCCGGCGGAGTACTCGTCGGACGACTGACCTTGAGCCGCCCGATTAAGGTGTTTTACTCGGTAAAACTACGCAGCGAGTCTGTAGCTATTATTGCCAATTAATTTTCGAGTGTTCATATTAAAGAGCGCCCACACAATGCTCTGCATGCTTACATCAAGACCCTGCCCGCTGTCAAAACCGGTCAGCCCCGATGTTTCTATTCCGCCTCCGTGACTTTGCCGAACATTATTCGGTCGCAGAGGTTCGGTTATATAACGACAAAGATAGGGTTTTATTTTTAACGGGCAATGTTTAGGTTGTCGTTTTGGGGATTGATGCGGTTGTGTGTGTAACTGTTGACTGTATCTCCCGTTGCGTAATCGACCGACAAAACATATTACGAGCCTGTCAAAATCTCTGTCTCGACATTATTGTCCTACTCCGGCTTGGGAGTCAGCACTATGAACGGCACTATCATCTCCTCCATCGACACGCCTCCGTGCTGGAAGGTGTTGCGGTAATAACGCACGTAGTGGTTATAGTTGTTGGGATAGACCAGAAAATCGCTACCAGTGGCGAATATGTAGCTCGACGTTATGTTCGACTTGGGCAGCGCCACCTTCTCGGGCTCCGTTACGGCGAACACCTCTTTGGAGTCGTAGTTGAGGTTGCGGCCCGTCTTGTAGCGGAGATTGACGCTGGTTTCGCGGTCGCCTATCACCTTGATAGGGTTGTCGACGTGTTTGGTGCCGTGGTCGGAGGTTATTACCAGAGTGTGCCCCTTGTCGGAGAGGCGCCGCATTATCTCCAGCAGGTCGGAATGCTCGAACCACGAACGTGTCAGCGACCTGAAAGCGGCCTCGTCTTCGGCCAGTTCGCGTATTATCTCGGTGTCGGTGCGGGCGTGCGAGAGTATGTCGAGGAAGTTGTAGACTATCACCGACAGATCGTTGGTGTAGAGCCTGTCGATATTGTCGAGCAGCTTCTTGCCCGAATCGGGACGCACCAGCTTGTCGAAGCTGAGCCGATAGTTTCGCCCCAACGACTGAAGCTGACGACGCAAAAAATCCTCTTCGTAGCGGTTCTTGCCCCCCTCCTCGTTATCGTTCAGCCAAAGGCCGGGCATTATCTTCTCTATGGCGGCGGGGGTGAGACCGGCGAAGAGGGCGTTGCGCGCATATTGCGTAGCCGTGGGCAATATGCTGCAATAGAACTCCTCGGCCGCCACGTCGCAGAACCCGCGCATCAACGGGCGTATCATGAGCCACTGGTCGTAGCGGAAGTTGTCTATTAGTATGAAAGCCACTTTGCGGTGTTTCTCCACCAACGGAAATACCTTGTTGCGCATGAGCGTGTGCGACATAACCGGACGGCTCAGCGTCTTGTCGCGGAACCACTCCTCGTAGTTGCGGCGTATGAATTTGGCGTATTCGCCTCCGGCCTCCGTCTTCTGGTAGCCGAGCACCTCGCGCATACTCTTGTCGCTACTCTCGGTCAGCTCTATGTCCCAGCCTACCAGCTTCTTGTATATGGCAGTCCAGTCGTCGAACGAACGGGCCTCGGATAACATGGCGTTGATCTGCGCGAATTGCTCGCGATAGTCGGCCGTGTTGGTCTGGCTAACGAGACGGTCGGCGTGCAGGTTCTTCTTTATGGATAGCAACACCTGATTGGGGTTGACCGGTTTGATCAAATAGTCGGCTATCTTGGAGCCCACCGCACGGTCCATGATGTTCTCCTCCTCGCTCTTGGTGACCATCACCACGGGGGTGTCGGGGCGTATCTCCTTTATCTTGGCGAGGGTCTCCAGACCGGTCATGCCGGGCATCATCTCGTCGAGGATGATGAGGTCGTAGCGCGTCTCGGATATTATGTCGAGGGCGTCGTAGCCGTTGTTGCAGCTATCCACGCTGTAACCCTTGCCCTGCAGAAAGAGCAGATGCGGTTTGAGCAACTCTATCTCGTCGTCTACCCACAGTATGTTGGCGTTCATAGGCTGATTCTGTTTCTGTGATTTCTCGTGTCCGGAGCTTGCCGCGCGTTTCGGCATGTTCACCTGTCCGCACTATTTTTCATAAAACGTTTTTGCCGGTCGATTATTGCAATTTAGCGATAATATTTGAGTTGTCGCCAAAAAACGCTATCTTTAATGCGGTCTTAATACTTTTTACAATGGTTCTCAAGATATTGCTCATCATAACCGTCCTTTTGCAGATGGTGGCGGTAGGGTTGGCCGTAAGGATGACCCGCATGACCAAGTTCAACTCCTCGTGGATTCTCTTTGCCGTGGCACTCACCCTGATGTTGGCCTCGCAGGTGTTCGACTTCATCGACATACTGGGTATGGGCGCCGGGTTGCCCAAAGAGGTGTCGGTGTGGATAGGCGTGATAATATCGTTATGCTTCGTCGTGGCTATATTCTACGTCCGCAAGCTGGTCTACTACATCTCCAAGATGGACCACAACCGCCGTCTGACCGAAAAACGCATATTAAACACCATAATAAGCACCGAGGAGAAGGAGCGCATACGCTTCTCCAAAGATCTGCACGACGGCCTCGGCCCGCTACTGTCGTCGGTGAAGCTGTCGGTGTCGGCCCTCTCCAAGATGGAGCCGGACGACTCCAAACGCGAGATAATACGCAACGCCGACTACGCCATAGAGGAGGCCATAAAGAGCCTCAAAGAGATATCTAACAACATAAGTCCGCACATACTCAACAACTTCGGGGTGGTGCGCGCCGTCACCAACTTCATAAACAAGCTGACACTCCCCCCCTATCTTAAGATTGACTTCGACACCGACCTGAGAGGCCGGCGCTTCTCATCGAACATAGAGGCCATCCTCTACCGCGTGATATGCGAGCTGGTCAACAACGCCATAAAGCACGCCGACCCCTCGCGCATAGAGATAGTCCTGAAGCTCGAAGACAAGGATAACATCCGTCTCACCGTCAGCGACGACGGTTGCGGCTTCGTGCCCGATGACGAAAACAGGCGCGGCATGGGGCTGTCCAACATCAGCTCGCGCATCAGCTCGCTAAAAGGCGACATGAAGATAGACAGCGCACCGGGCAGAGGCACCCGTGTCGGCATCGGCATAAGCGTCAACTGACCGTTATATTCTAAAGTCGCTCTATCTCCCTCTCTATCACCGCCGGGAAGTGCTCGTATTCGAGCTTGTGTATCTTGGCGGCGAGCGAGGCCGGGGTGTCGTCGGGGGTTATCTCTACGAATGCCTGAAATATGTCGGCCCCCTCGTCGTAGTTCTCCGTGACGTGGTGTATGGTGATGCCCGACCTCTTCTCGCCAGCGGCTATCACGGCCTCGTGCACGCGGTCGCCGTACATGCCCTTGCCGCCGTACGACGGGAGCAGGGCCGGATGTATGTTGACGATGCGTCCGCGATAGGCCTCTATCACCTCGGCGGGCACGAGAAGCAGAAATCCGGCCAACACCACGTAGTCTGTGCGGTAGCGCTCCAGCAGCCCCGATATGAGGCCGGGAGTGCGCATCTGCGCGGCTGTGAACACCTCCGTGGCCACCTCGAGACGCGAGGCCCTATCCAGCACTCCGGCATCCGGTTTGTTGCAGAGCACCACGGCCACGTTTATTTCTTTATTGCTTGAAAAATAACGTATTATGTTTTCCGCATTGGTGCCGGAACCGGATGCGAAAATGGCTATGTTTTTCATATTCAGATTGTTGGTTTGTGTTCGGTCAAAAAAATCCTTAAAACATGACAAAATTAATCTAAAAATTATAACTTTGCCAAAAATATGTTTTGCGCATGTCGGGGCATGGTGTGTCCGTGCCGTTACTTGCGACATGTTTCGGAACGCCCTGCGTGACAGGGCCGGATAGCAAAGAATGTTAAACCAAAAACTTTTTATCATGTCAGAAATTTCATCAAAAGTCGTTGAGATTATCGTTGAAAAACTCGGTGTCGACGCTTCTGAGGCAGTTCCCACTGCCAGCTTTACTAACGACCTGGGTGCAGACTCGCTCGATACCGTAGAGCTTATCATGGAGTTCGAGAAAGAGTTCGGTATACAGATCCCCGACGAAGATGCTGAGAAGATCACCACCGTAGGCGATGCTATCAGCTACATCGAAAGCAAGAAAAACTAATTTCCAGAATATCTTGAAACTGTCCCTGCGCCCGTCGCTTCCGGGGCAGTTTCTTATATTTAAAGCGTATTTGGAATACGCCCAAACTTAATCCCTAAGGAGTTATCTATGGAACTGAGAAGAGTTGTAGTTACCGGTATCGGCACAATCAACCCGCTTGGAAACAACGTCGGGGAATTTTTCGAGAATCTTGAAAAAGGCGTAAGCGGCGCAGGTCCCATCACACGTTTCGATGCGACCAACTTCAAGACGCAATTCGCTTGCGAGGTAAAAGATTTCAAGCCCGAAGAGCACTTCGACAGAAAAGAGGTAAAAAAATACGACCTATTCACCCAGTACGCACTCGTGGCGGCCGCTCAGGCGGTGGCCGACAGCGGTTTCGACCTCGAGAAGCTCGATCTCGACCGCGCAGGCGTGATATGGGCATCGGGGATAGGTGGTCTTATCACTTTCCATCAGGAGTCGATGGACTATAGCCAGCATCAGGGTACCCCGCGCTATAACCCGTTCTTCATTCCCAAGATGATAGCCGACATTGCGGCGGGTCATATCTCCATGAAATACGGCTTCCGCGGTCCCAACTACGCCACCGTATCGGCGTGCGCCTCGTCAAACCACGCTCTGATCGCCTCTTTCGACCAGATACGTTACGGCAAGGCCGACGTCATGCTCACCGGCGGCTCCGAGGCGGCCATCATAGATGCCGGCATAGGCGGCTTCAACGCCATGCAGGCCCTCTCTACACGTAACGACGATCCCGCCACCGCATCCCGTCCCTTCGACGTGGGTCGCGACGGCTTCGTGATGGGCGAGGGTGCGGCGGCACTCATGCTCGAAGAGTACGAACACGCCGTAGCTCGCGGCGCCAAGATATACTGCGAGGTGGTCGGAGGCGGAATGAGCGCCGACGCATACCACCTGACAGCTCCGCTACCCGACGGTTCGGGTGCCGGCAAGGCCATGATGCACGCAATAGAGGACGCGGGCATCAAACCCGAAGACATTGACTACATCAACACTCACGGCACATCTACCCCCGTGGGCGACGTGGCCGAGATAACGGGTATAATGTCAGTGTTCGGCGACCACGCCTACAACATGAACATCAACTCAACCAAGTCGATGACAGGCCATCTGCTCGGTGCCGCAGGCGCTGTCGAGTCGCTCGCCTGCATAATGGCCTTGACAAAGGGTATTATAGCCCCCACCATCAACTGCAAGGAGCTCGACCCCAAGATCGATCCCAAGCTCAACCTCACCCTCGACAAGGCACAGAAACGCGATGTGAAATACGCCCTGAGCAACACATTCGGTTTCGGCGGCCACAACTCGAGCATCATATTGAAGAAGTACTGATGCCCTAAAGGCGTGTACAGATTTACGATAAAATGTATATGGCTATTTTGTCATATACATTTTACTTTATTTAAACGCATAGATGTTAGACCGTATAGCATATTGCTTCAAGTCCGTATTCTCCGAAGACAGACGGTATTACAGAGACATACGCCGTGCTTTGGGCGTATGTCCGCATAACATAGAGATATACAAGCTCGCCCTTATACACAGGTCGGCGTCTGTGGTGCTCGACGACGGAACCCATGTCAACAACGAACGGTTGGAGTATCTCGGCGATGCCGTCATAGAGGCCGTAGTCTCCGACATGCTCTACATAGAGTTCCCATATCACAACGAGGGCTTCCTCACACAGATGCGCTCCAAGATAGTAAGCCGTCAGTCGCTCAACGACATAGCCATAAAGATTGGTCTCGACCGCATGGTGGTGGCCGTACAGAACTACTCCAACGCCCACAAGCACATATACGGAGACGCCTTCGAGGCCATGATAGGGGCCGTATATCTCGACAAGGGGTACGACTTCGTCAACAGGCTGTTGATAAACGGCATCTTCCGACGATTTATCGACATGGCCCGTCTGCCCGAAACAGAGACCGACTACAAGAGCCGTCTGATAGAGTGGAGTCAGAAAAAACGTCGAACCGTCAGCATACAGTGCTCCAAGAGCAAGACATTCAGCGACGACGGCGACGAACAGTTCTACGCCGTAGTAACCATAGGAGACAAAGAGACAGGTCACGGTCTCGGTAGCTCAAAAAAAGAGGCCGAACAACGTGCCTGCATGAATGCCGCCAAATCATTGGGCCTCACATTCAAAGCCAGAACCAAACAAACACGCCCCCCAAGAAACGGTCGCGTGCCTCGCGGGGGCGCTGTCGAGAGACAATAATATGAATGGCTATCCATAAAAAGGATAGCCATTCATATTATTGTCTCTCGACAGTGCGGTGTGTTTGTTGTGGGCTTTCGGCGGTTATGTGCCTCCGGCGGCCACTTCGTGGAGACTTACTTTTGTCACTCGACAAAAGTAAGCAAAAACGAGGGGGCACAGCCCCTTTTGAGGTGCTCGGTATGAGCGGATGCCGATTGTGTTCAGGGGAGCACTTCATGTTCGTATTGCGGAGGGGCGGGGATTGAGTGGTTATTGCCGTTCTTGTGGAGATGGTTTGGGTTGTTTGCGGTTGGCGAGGGGATATCAGTAAGGTGTACTTGCTCTCGTACCTCAGGTGTCTGATACAATTTCGCTTTTCTGATTAGAGCGAAGCGATGGGGTAGCCCGTTGGTGTATAGAGGGGGAGTTCAATATATTCCGCTTTTTTGACACGGATAATTTTTTATCTGAGGAAAGCAATGGGCGTGGGGCTTTCTGCTTTGTTCGGCCGACAGTATATCTGTATCATAGTGGCAATCAAACACATTCCGCTTTATCCCGTCCGTGCGTCAGCGAGGA
>CAMWRR010000022.1 GCA_947176715.1 uncultured Rikenellaceae bacterium
GTGTTCGCACCGTTGGGCGGAGAGTTGCCCAAGATAAAGAGGGCCATAGAGTCGAGGCCGGACATGACCGACATGGAGGCTTGTTTCAGAGCGCTCTATTCGGTGATGCTCCTGCGTATGAAGGGCATAGACCGAAAAGAGTATATAAACGACGTTATGGAGCTTATCTCTCCGGTGGTAGCACGCCTGGCCGCCATATACGGACAGGTGGAGAGGGGCGAGATAGACCTATATAAAGGGGTGGAGGAGTCGCATTAGTGACGGTTTTGGCGTAAGATAGCCCGCGCGAGATGGCCATAGGCAAGGGACTCCTTGTTGAGAGATGTTGCCCGGAGAGGTTGATATGCCGGGCAGTACATTGCCGGACCCTGCGACAGGCGCGCTTTTGGGGTCGAGACGGCAATGTAAAATAATTGTCATTGCCTCGGGCTCTTTCTATCCACCGTATGTCAAAAACCCCTCCCGACATTCCGAATCGGTTGTCGGGAGGGGTTTTGTCTTTTATGTAGGGAGCCTATTTTATTATCTCGAACTGGTCGGTCGTGGTTATCTTCTCGCAATACCGGCAACGTAGCGTTATGTCGCTTTTGTCTACCACGTCGAATTTGGGTGTCACCTTCTCGTGGTTGGTGACGCATACGGGGTTGGCGCATCTTACGCCGCCCTCTATTGTGTCGGGGACGGTCAGTTTTATCTTCTCGGCCACCTCGAAGTTTTTGATATACGAGAGTCGGGCCTCCGGGGCGAAGAGCGCTATACGGCTCAGATAGTGGCGGTCTACCTCCATGTCGGCTATCTTTATGAGAGCCTTGGTGCCTATGCGTTTGCTTTCGAGGTTGGTGCCGAAGGTTATCCTGTTGGTTATATTGTCTAAGGAGAGTATGTTTATGATTTTGAAGAGGCTGCCGGCAGGGATGTGGTCTATGACCGTGCCGTTTTCGAGTGCGCTCACCTCCAGTACTGTTTTGTCGTCGCGTTTCATTGCAATTACTTTTTTGTCAAACCTGAGTCAAACCGAAACTATTTCACACCCAACAGGTACGATATGATAGCCTGACGTGTGAATACACCGTTGCGCGCCTGCTCAAAGTAGTAGGCCTTGGGGTCGGCATCCACGTCGGTGTCTATCTCGGTTATGCGGGGCAGGGGATGGAGTATGCGCAGATTGTCGCGCGTGCCGCGGAGCATGTCGGCCTTGAGCACGTATGCGCTCTTTACACGTTCGTACTCCATAAGGTCGGAGAAGCGTTCCCTCTGCACGCGTGTCATGTAGAGTATGTCGGCATCCTTGATGGCTTCGCGCATGTCGGTGGTCTCGGTGAATTTCATGCCGTGGTCGCGGAGGAATATCTTATACTCGTCGGGCAGTTTGAGCTCCTCGGGAGATACGAACGTGAAGCGGGCGCCGAAGTGTGATAACGCCTGCAACAGGGAGTGTACCGTGCGGCCGTATTTGAGGTCGCCGACCATTACTATGTGTATGCCGTCGAGCCGGCCCTGCGTCTTTTTTATCGAGTAGAGGTCGAGCAGGGTCTGCGAGGGGTGCTGGTTGGAGCCGTCGCCGGCGTTAACCACAGGCACCGAGGCCACCTCGCTGGCATATCGGGCCGCCCCCTCTATGTAGTGTCGCATCACTATGAGGTCGCAATAGTTGGATACCATCTTGACGGTGTCGTGCAGGCTCTCGCCCTTGGAGACGCTGGTGTTACCGGCCTCCGAGAAGCCTATCACGCGTCCGCCCAAACGGTTGATCGCGCTCTCGAAGCTGAGGCGCGTACGTGTCGACGGCTCGAAAAACAGGGTGGCGAAAACACGCCCATGCAGGAGCTGTTCCCCCGGGTTCGACTCGAAATGGGCCGCCAGCTCCATTATTTTCAGGATCTCCTCCTTGTTGAAGTCACTGATCGAGACAAGACTTTTACTCATCTGACGATATGTTTTTTATTGTTATTTCGGCCTTATTGACCTCGTTGTAGTGCTCGAACTGGGATATGAAAGCGTCCGCCAACGCCTCGCGTATGTCGACCGTGATGCGGCAGTCGAGGTCGTGCACCTGTTCCACCACATCGGGGGCGTAGTTCTTCATTATCTTCATTACGGCGTTCATCCGCTCGTAGCCGAACCCTATCTCTATCCTGCGGCATTTGACCTTCTCTACCGTCTCGGAGGCCTCTATCGCCGCGCGGGCGGCATCGCGATAGGCTGCTATGAGGCCCGGTACGCCTAACTTGGTGCCGCCGAAGTAACGCACCACCACTATGAGTATGTCGGTAAGTCCGGCGGAGAGAATCTGCCCCAGTATAGGACGTCCGGCGGTGGATGGGGGCTCGCCGTCGTCGTACTGACGCGCAAGGTCGCCCTTGAAGCCCATGCGCCATGCGAAACAGTGATGCGTGGCGTCGTAATATTTTTTCCTCAGGGCAGATACATATCCGTCGGCCTCTCTCTGCGACGATACGGGGTAGGCGAACGCGAGAAAACGACTGCCGCGCTCCCGCACCGTAGCCTCGGCGGGGCCTTTTATGGTCAGATATGTGTCTTTGTAAGAGTTATCCACAACCGGCGGCGTTTCATACCTCAACAAAATTAATCCTTTTTGCCGGCTTTTCAAAATATTTTCCATCCTATGTAAAAATAGCGTTGTGCGGATGGCGCGCAATGGCGTATGGGTCAGCGGGCTTACAATATCTGTAAGCGTTTGTCGCCGAAATAGTCCGCCAACCTCTTTGTGCCCGCTGCCGAGTGCGGTCTTCCGCAGGCTTTGCCCCCTTGTGACATCGGGCATCTTCGCCTGAAACAGCCATATCTCCGCGCGGCATAATTCATAATCTATCGTCCGCTTGTATCTTTACCTCTCCGCATCATGCAAAACTCGCGTTAAATTACTATCTTTACACCGATGAAAGATATAAGAAACATAGAGACCGACACCCAGTTCGAGGAGCGCATAAGGCCTCAGGAGCTGAAGGCGTTCAGCGGTCAGGCCAAGATAGTGGACAATATCAACGTCTTCATAAAGGCGGCCAAGATGCGCGGCGAGGCTCTCGACCACGTGTTGTTGCACGGTCCTCCCGGTCTGGGCAAGACCACTTTGGCCAACATCATAGCCAACGAGATGGGCAGCACCCTTAAGGTCACCTCCGGTCCCGTGCTCGACAAGCCGGGCGATCTGGCGGGGCTTCTCACGGGTCTGCAGGAGGGCGACGTGCTCTTTATCGACGAGATCCACCGTCTGTCGCCCGTTGTGGAGGAGTATCTGTACTCCGCTATGGAGGACTACACGATAGATATAGTTTTAGACAAAGGTCCGGGAGCGCGAAGCATACAGATAACCCTCGCCCCGTTCACCCTTATAGGCGCCACCACCCGTAGCGGTCTGCTCACCTCGCCGTTGCGTGCGCGTTTCGGCATCAAGTGCCACTTGGAGTATTACGACACCCCTACGCTCAAACGCATCGTCACCCGCTCGGCCTCCATCATAGACGTTCCTATCGACGACGAGGGCGCCACCGAGATAGCCATGCGTAGCCGCGGCACCCCCCGTATCGCTAACGCTCTGTTGAGGCGCGTGCGTGATTTCGCGCAGGTAAAGGGCACCGGTCGCATCGACCGCGCCATAACTCAGGTGGCCCTCTCTGCGCTCAATATCGACTCCATGGGTCTCGACGAGATGGATAACAAGATTCTGTCGGTGATAATAGACAAGTTCGGCGGCGGTCCCGTCGGCCTTAAGACAATAGCTACTGCGGTAGGCGAGGACGAGGGCACGATAGAGGAGGTCTACGAGCCGTTCCTCATAATGCAGGGGTTGCTCAAACGCACGCCCCGCGGCAGGGAGGTGACCTCTGCGGCGTGGAGCCATCTAGGGTTTGAGGCGGTGCCGACGGAGGCGTCATTGTTCAACATAGACTAACGCTATGCCCGCACAGGATAACGGACGCAAGGAGCCGCTCTTCGACCTAATCAAGAGTCTGACCAAGGCGGAGAAGCGCAATTTCAAGCTCTATGCCACGAGGCAGGGCGATGCCAATGCCAAGTTCATAGTGTTGTTCGACGCTATGGAGTCGATGGACTCCTACGACGAACAGAAGCTGATGAGTCGGTGCGGCATAACCAAGAGTCAGATAGCCAACATAAAGGCTCATCTTTATCGTCAGATATTGGTGAGTGTAAGGCTTATAGGCGTAGGTCACAGCCTCCGTATGCAGCTCAGCGAGCAGATCGATTTCGCCCGCATTCTCTACGATAAAGGCCTTCACGGCCAGTGTCTGCGTGTTCTCGACAAGGCCAAGAGGGCGGCGATAGAGTCGGGTCAGTCCACCGTAGCGTTGGAGATAGTGGAGTTCGAGAAGACGGTGGAGACCCACCATCTGGCCCGCACCTCCACCCGCGCCGATCAGCTCAGCGCCCAGACCACGGAGCTGTGCGAACGTATAGAGGTGTGCAACAGGCTGTCCAACATAACGGTGCAGCTATACAATCTGCATCTGAAGCTCGGCTACGTACGCACCAAGCGCGACCTGTGCATGATAACCGACTTCTTCAAGCCGCAGATAGACAGCTTCTCGGGTATGAAGCTGTCGTTCATAGAGCAGGTGCAGTTGGCTCAGGCGCGCATGTGGTACGCCCACATATTGCACGATTTTACGGCATGTTTCCGTTACAGTCGTCGGGTCATAGAGCTGTTCGACAACAACAGCCATCTCAAACCGCTCTATTACGACTACTATCTAAAGGCCTACTCACGTTATCTCGAATCGCTCTTTCTCACCCGTAACTGGCGGCGTTTGTCGTCGGCCATCGACCGATACGAGAGCGCCATAAAGGATATAGTCGTAATAAACACCAACGCCTCCATACTCTCGTATCTGGCCTTGTATCTGCACAGGGTCAACCTCTACCTTATGGAGGGGGCTTTCACCTCGGGCATATCCATAGTGGCCGACGTAGAGCGATATATAGCCTCGGCGGGGGTGTATCTCGATACGCACTACAAGATGTTGCTCTACTACAAGATAGCGTGCCTCTACTTCGGAGCCGCCGACTATCGCAAGTGCATATCCTATCTCGAACGTATCATCTCCGTGCGCGACCAGTCCATAAGGCGCGACCTGCAATGCTTCGCCCGTATGCTCAACCTGATAGCCTCGTACGAAGCCGGTCTCGACTACAACCTCGACTACCAGATACGAAACGTCTACACCTTTATAATAAAGATGAACGACATGCACGGCGTGCAAAAGGTGCTCATATCGTTCCTGAAACGTCTCAACCACATATACGCGAGCGATTTCAAACAGGAGCTTCGCAATCTGTACGATCGCATCAAGCCCTACGAGAGCCACCCGTACGAACGTCGCACGTTCTTCTATCTCGACATAGTATCGTGGCTCGAAAGCAAGTTGGAAGACCGTAGCGTGGAGGATATAGTGTCCGCTAAATTCCGCGCGTTTCCGGTAAGCCGGGGGCGGAAACGGATGTAGTTCGGTTCTGCCGAGGCTATAAAACGTCTATGCTAAGGCGAATGCTAATTTCCTGTATATAATTCTTGTGATAAATAACCCGAACATGAGGCCGTTTGGGTTTGAGGTGCGTATTGTTTTGGGCATCAGTCCGATAAATTTCGCCCTTTACAGCTTTTTATTTCCGGTTGGCATCTTTTCTGTCTTTGATGATTGCCTCCCTGTTCTCCAATGCCCACCCTATTAGGGAAGCGATATGCGGCAACAGCGATCGGCTTCTCTCGGTCAGGGTATATTCCACGCGCGGCGGCACCTCGTGATAGATGGTGCGTGTCACATAACCGTCCTCTTCAAGGGTGCGAAGCGTTACTGTCAGCATTTTTTGCGATATGTCCGGAATCTGACGCTGCAACTCCTTGAAACGTACCGGTTCTTTCTCGGACTTGTCGAGCGTATAAATGACCATCAACGACCATTTGTCACTGATCCTTGCAAGGATATTACGTATGGGACAGTCCGGAAATAGGGCATCTTCTATCACTGTTCTGTTCATAATGCAATGTAGTTCAATTCGCTCTACAAAAGTAATCAAACATCTTTTTGTTGGCAAATGATTTTTTTTTAAAAAATGCGTGTGTTAATCAATTCATAATCAATAAAGGTTACTTTGCGGTAACTAATTGAGGGTTAGGTATCTACTTGTGGAGTGTAAATAATGACACTACATTTGCGGCATAAAAGATACAAAGATACTTTTAGTAACCGATAATAAAAAGAGCTATGAAAAAGACATTATCCGTTTTTGCATTGGGCCTTTTTGCTTTGGGTGCCTCGGCACAGAGTAAAGGCCGTTTTGAAACACACGAGTTCGACAACTTCAGGCTGCACGTCTATTACACCAATGACGCGATGGGCGATGCCAGCTACATCATCGAGGGAGGAGACGCGCTCGTTACGATGGAGCAGCCTCTCTTCAGGGACAACGTGGCTGAGTTCGATGCTTACCTCGCCGGACTGGACAAACCCGTAGAACAGCGTATCACCGACTACCATGTAGGCAGCACGGCGCACCACGATGTGGTGATGCCCGAAGGGATGCCGGAGTTCACGAAAGGGAGCCTGTATAGCGGTATGATGCGGAACTTCTCTCAGATTTTCGGCGATGCCCTGACCGCGATGCCTACGGGCAAAACGGAAGAAGTGGCGTTCGGTGAGACCAAGACGTATGCGGGCGTTCCTTTCGAGTTCCGTCGCGGAGCCTCTACTGACTTCCCCGGGGCAAGTATCCTGATAGGGGGAAAGGTGTACTACACCCACTGGATGCCGGCAAAGGCACACGTCAGCCATCTGCAACTATCTTCACCCGCCGCCATCGATGCCGAGATTGCCGAGAGCATAAATGCGCTGGAGTCGGGAGCCACGCTCTTCATCGGAGGTCACGGCGGTGCTGCGGAAGCGGATGCCGTACAATTCAAAATCGACTATCTTAATACGATGAAGAAGCTACTGGCAGAGAACAAGACCCCGGAAACATTCGTAGAGGCTATGGAAAAGGCCTGTCCGAACCTGCCCGGAGCGGACGGACTGGTAGAGCTGGCAAAGGCACTGTACAGATAATCGAAACCGATGTGTTCCGCTTTCCGGCAAGGAGGCGGAACGTGTCATTTGGAGATAATGCCGTAATCTTCGACTTGAACGGCATGCAGGTTTTATATGCCGATATGACAAGCCTATGCGGATTTGCTGTGGTCGGCGATGATTTTATCGGAGGCAAATAAATTTACCGCATTGTCCGATTAATAGGTTAATAATCGGGCAATGCGGTCTGATATGTAGAGAAAACGTTCGCTTTAAGGCAGACGTTCTCTCTCCTCGGCAGAAGCAAACGACATTCGCTTCTGCTCTCGGCTTACCGAAAACGTTCGCTTTAGTGCAGACGTTTTCTCTCCTCGGCAGAAGCAAATGGAATTTGATTCTGCCCTCAGCTTACCGAAAACGTTCAGATGTTTGCCGCTTGTACACCATTTCCACTATGCCGTTGTAATGTTGAGTCCGAACCAGTTGCAGACGGGATCGTATTTCCGACGTGTCGAAAAGCCTGATGCCGCCTCCCAGCAATACGGGGATTATGGAGATATGGAACATATCCACCATCCCCTCGTTGAGAAGCTGCTGTACAATGTCTGCCCCACCGCATATCCATATATCTTTACCGGTCGAGCGTTTCAGCCGTCTTACCAGTTCGCACGGCGGTTCATCGGTAAAACGTATGTCTGCTTTCTGTTCCATCTTCCGATGCGTGACCACATGGCACTACATTCCTCTATATATCCAGTCGTTAGGCGACAGCTCCGTTACGATCTGATGATATGTGTTCCATCCCATGACGACCGTATCTATATCGCGGACAAACGTCCCATAGGTGTCCGGCATTTCCGCGTTGGCATCTTCACCGCATAGCCACTCCACACCGCCTTGCCTGTCTGCGATATATCCGTCAAGGCTCATAGCTATGAATAAGATGACATTTCTCATAATGTAGCGTATTCGCGTAGAAAAGAGGTACGGTAGTTTATATGTCGTCGGTTCAATGGCAATTATTATATGCACCGCTAATGCGACAACTCCGTACTCCTGATGTCGACGATTTTGTCGCTATCGGGCGCTATGTAGTAGAACGTGGCATGGCTCCAAGTATACGGCCATCCGCCCACTATGCGGTTGTTGACCACGAGCGTGAAACTGTGACGCCCAGCCTCGAGGGCCATCGTCTTTTTGTTGAGGCCGTGGCGTATTGCGGTGGTGCCGTCGTTGACTATCAGCGGTCTGCCGTCGACATACAGCAGATACTGGTCGGTGAAGATAGTGTATACGCCGTCTGTCGGCACCTCGAAAAGCCCCTCGTAGACGGTGACGCACGGATTTTTATAATCGAGGCTCTCGACCCTGCCTCTGGCGAAGCCGTCCGCAATCTGCGGTTCGCTCCACTCGGCATCCCTCATGGCGAGTGTATCTATGAACAGCCCACGTGCCGTGTGCGATACTATGCCAGGCTCGGACGGTCTGTCGGTAGCCGGAGAGAGGGGCTCGCGCACTATCTCTATCTCGCGTACACGGCTGGTCTTGCCCGAGGGCAACAGTGTGGCTATTTTAAGAGTGGTGTTTTCGCCGAAGCGTAGAGTGTCGGTGTAGAGGGGCGAGCGGCTGTCGGGCACCGTGCCGTCGAGGGTGTAGACCATAGGGTAGTGGCGGGTGTTGGCAAAGCCGAGGGCTACGCTGTCTATGAAGACCATACGGTCGGAGAGGGGCCCCTCCGGCATGGGTATGTGATAATCTATGCCGTGGCCGTCGAGGCGTACCAAGGCACCGTCTATGCGTCGCGAGAAGTCGGCGTAGTCCTTGCGCGATGCGGGGCTCCACGTTATCTCCGCCACGGCGAGTATGCGCGGATAGATGAAATACTCGGGCGCCCCCGGCTCATACATATATTCGGTCCACACATTGGCCTGCGCGCCTATCACGCGGCCCTCCTCCTCCGGGGTCAACCCCTCGGGCATGGGGTCGAACGAGTAGACCTTCTCCAAGGGCAGGTAACCGCCTATCGACACCGGCTCCACCTCGGGAGCGCCCTGATACTTGTCGATGTAGAGCCACTCGCCCGGAGCCATTATCACGTCGTGACCCGCACGGGCGGCCTCTATGCCCCCCTCGGTACCGCGCCACGAAAGAATGGTGGCCGACGGGTCGACGCCCCCTTCGAGAATCTCGTCCCAGCCGATTATCTGTTTGCCTAAAGAGTTGAAATGCCTCTCTATGCGTAGCACGAAATAGATCTGCAGCTCGGCCGGACTCTTCAGCCCCTCGGCCCTCATGCGCGCCCGACAGTCGGGGCACTCTATCCAGCGGTCGCGCGGAGACTCGTCGCCGCCTATGTGTATGTACCTGCCGGGGAAAAGCGAGGCTATCTCGGTGAGTATATCCTCCAAGAATGCGAACGTCTCATCCTTGCCGGCGCAGAATATGTCAGGCTCCACGCCCCACACTAGACGGTGGGTGAACGGCCCTCCCGTACACGAATATTGCGGATAGGCCGAGAGCGCGGCAAGGGCATGTCCCGGCAACTCTATCTCGGGTATCACCTCTATGAAGCGTTCGGCGGCATAGGCCACCACCTCCCTTATCTGTTCCTGAGTGAAATAGCCCTCGTGTACGGCACCGTCCTGCTCGTGCCTTACCGAGCCTATGCGCGTCAGTTCGGGATATTTCTTTATCTCCACGGCCCAGAGCTGGTCGTCGGTGAGGTGCCAGTGGAAGCGGTTTATCTTGAACATGGCCAGCACGTCCAACTGCTTCTTGACGAAATCGACATCGTTGAAGTGGCGCGTCACGTCGAGCATCATGCCGCGATAGGCGAAACGCGGATAGTCGCGCACGGTCACCGACGGCGCCGTCCACTCCATGCCGCGCACCCTCTCGGACGACTCTATCTCGGCGGGCAACAGCTGCATGAAGGTCTGCATACCGTAGAACAGACCCTGCGCGCTCTTGCCTGTGACGGTGACAAGGTCGGGAGCGACCTCGAGCGTGTAACCCTCCGCCGAAGGCACATCGAGAGCGGTATCCACAGCCATGCGGATAACGTCGGAGGCCGCATCGCCGCGACCGAGGGCGTATCCGGTGGCGCGTCCTATCTTGGCGGTGAAATAGTCGGCCACGACACCTGCCGAGCTGTCGGCACATATACGGGTGGAGCTTTTAAGGCGGAACGAGCCGTCGTTACGGGTGAGCTCCACGGGTATGGGGATTATGTTTATACCCGCGTTATAGGCATAGGATTGGGGAACTTGCGAGCCGCATCCGCAGACGAGAATGGCTGCCGCAAGAATGGCGGCGAATGTAAGGTTTCTCATAGTATTATCATTATAATTGTCTAGTATTCACAAAAATACCATTACACTTTAACACACTGCCGTAAAGTCAAAATAATACATTGCTCTTAAATGATTGTATCTCACGATTATTGACAATATCTGTTGCTTCAATGTTGCCTATTAGTAAAGGAGAATATGGATCATGTAGCATTCTTTTACGATCTACTAAATCTTTATTAAAATTTGCATAACAATACAAACAATTATGTGCACACGTATTATATTCTCCAATATCAATGCTTTGCACACAACCACATTCTGTACGTTGATTTTTATCTTTAGAAACAACTAACTTAATACCTAAAAGATCTTCTATAAGAATATTATCAATGCAGCGGCCATGGAGAATACCTAATTGAGTTAATTCTATTTCCTCCGCACAGGACTGTATTCTTATTTCATATTTTTCTGCTATCTCAACCAATCCCATGGCAAGATTAAGTATTTCATTTGCATGAAGTTCTCTAGCCATAGTATTTTTAAGGTTTCGTTGCGTCTTTTTATATTGGTCGATAAAACTTATTACACATGTATTTGTATATCCATATAACCTTTTTGCAATAGCTTCAAAATAGCGCAAATGATAAGATATGTCAATAATGTCAGTTAATAAAATGGGATCATATCTCCAAATTACACGCTTACAACCAATCTTATCTGACAATTGTTTAAATGTGGTAATGATTGACTCTTTTTTAGGTACGCACAATTCTAGTCCTGTGTCATATGGGTTAATTGTAAACTGAAAGTAATACATATACTCATTAAGCAAAGCTAATCTGTTAAGCATTGGCTTTGGATTTTTACTCCAAAAAACAATACAGTCAATTAAATCTGGCGATAGATTAATTTTACTTACTCGACATCTATTTATTGGATTACGAACACAAACAAATCCTTCTTGTAATCGGTTGAAGAACCAATCCGCATAAAATGCGGGAATATCAGTTCTTCTTGAAACTGATAATATCATAATTCAAACCTTTCTTAACCTTTATTATCAGTTGAATACTACCACAAGTTCCAAACGGGGAGAATTTTTGTACAACCGGTTCTTTCACAGGAATACTCAATTCATCATCAAGTTTACATCCATAAGCAATCTGATATTCATTCGGTTGAGCAAAATGACGACGCTGTACTTCTTTTTCTATCAATGAAATTTTTTTATCAAGATTTTCCATACAAACATACCCTGTGCCATTATTGTAGAATAACGGGATGTCATTTACTATAATATTTTTAAACTTCCCCAAATTAACCAAAATTGATAATTTTTCAATGAAAGATTCTGTAATATCCGCATTAAATTTTATTAAATCAGAGAAGAAATAGTTGAGTATCAAAATATCAACGCACATAGGCTGTTGCATAAAATCAAAAAAATCATCAGTTGAATACATTACATTATGTCTAGTTTGTTTGAATATATTTTTATTGAACTCTTGTATGTCATTCCAGATATTATTTTTATCAAATCCTATATAGTTAACAGTCATATCATCTAAAGCGTGTATAGAACCATACAGTTCTGTACTAGGACCACAACCAACAGACAAAACACAAACAGGGTTGTTTTTATCTAAAGAAGATTTTATATCAGAAACTGCCTTTGATATTTCTGAGGCATACCTATGTCCATGTTTAAGTATATAATTATATGTTATTTTTAAACAAGAATAATGATCTGTTTTATTATTATAGTTATGTATATGATTTAAGCAATTATAACAATCACTGCCGCAATTTTTTTTACAACTCCCCATCGCACAATCTTGGCATTGTGGTGTTGCATTATACTTTTCACTACAATAACGAATAAGATCCGAGAACTCTTTCATACTATTAATTTTAAGATTATTTAGTCACATTTATACTTTAAAGACATATATTTAGTTGTAGCAAATTAATCATCAAGGAAAACTTAGATACTCTACGCTATCCTGTATACAAAAGTATCAATAAAATCTGAAAATACATTATTTCCATCAGACATATCATTACACGTATATAGACAGCTGACAATTATATTGTTAAATAACATGAATCAATCATATAAAAATATTCTTGCTCCGTCACGATAAACGAGCTATATTTGTATATTAAAACTCGTATGCCATGAAAATCGCTATCTGCCAGATAAACCCCACCGTAGGCGACGTTGCCGCCAATCGCGACAAGATTATCGACCGTCTGGCCGCCGCCTCTATGCAGGGTGCCGACCTCGTGCTTTTCGGCGAGCTGGCCCTCTCGGGGGCGCCGCTTTACGACTTGGTGTCGCACCCCGACTTCACTGACCGTTGCATGTCGGCCCTCTCGGACATAGCCGATGCCGAAGGGGGGCGCGCCTGCATGTCGCTGATAGGCATGCCCACGAGCGACGGCGACGACGTTTTCGACTCGGTATGCGTGGT
>CAMWRR010000023.1 GCA_947176715.1 uncultured Rikenellaceae bacterium
CCATGGTACCGATGACGGTATCGTTCTTCATGAAGAGTTCGGGCAGCAAGGGTCGCGGTCGCTTCATGGCCTCGTTCTACGGTCTCTCTATCATAGCGTTATATACCCTCCCCATCGCCATCATCATAATGGTGACCTACATAGCGGGCGGCGACGCCGTGACGGCCGACATATTCAACTGGCTGTCCACCCACTGGATACCCAACATCATATTCTTCTTCACCTTCATGATATTCGCCGCGTCGTTCCTCGGCGCGTTCGAGATAGTGTTGCCCAGCTCGCTCGTCAATAAGAGCGATGCCAAGGCCGACAAGGGCGGTCTGGTAGGCGTATTCTTCATGGCCCTCACCCTCGTGCTCGTGTCGTTCTCTTGCACCGGTCCCATCGTGGGTTCCATCCTCGTGCAGTCTACGCAGGGTGCCATCTGGGAGCCTATCGTAACGATGCTCGTCTTCTCGGCGGCATTCGCGCTCCCCTTCACACTCTTCGCGTTCTTCCCCTCGTTGCTCAAGAACCTGCCCAAGTCGGGCGGATGGCTCAACTCGGTGAAGGTGGTGCTCGGCTTCATAGAGCTGGCGCTCGGTCTTAAATTCCTCTCGGTAGCCGACCAGACCTACCACTGGGGTATTCTCGACCGCGAGGTATATATCGCCCTTTGGATAGTGATATTCTCGATGCTCGGCTTCTATTTGCTCGGCAAGCTCCGTTTCTCTCACGACAGCGAGGAGCCCTACATAAAGGTCAAGAAGCTGATACTAGCCATCATAACGTTCGCGTTCGTCGTATATCTCATCCCCGGCATGTTCGGTGCGCCCCTCAAAGCGCTCTCGGGCTATCTGCCCCCCATGCACACCCACGACTTCAACCTCATGGAGGCGCGCGGCGGTGCGGGTGCAGTCACCGGCGACAGCGAGGCGCGCGGCAAGAAGTACAGCGACTTCCTCCACATGCCCCACGGTCTCAACGGCTTCTTCGACTACGAGGAGGGCATGGCATACGCCCGTAAGGCGGGCAAGCCCGTGTTGCTCGATTTCTCGGGTCACGGTTGCGTCAACTGCCGAGAGATGGAGGCCAACGTGTGGTCCGACAAGGAGGTGCTTCGCATACTGGGCGACGAGTATGTCATAATATCGCTCTACGTAGACGACAAGAAAGAGCTTCCCGAGAGCGAATGGGTAACACTCCCCAACGGCAAGGTACTCAAGACCCTCGGCAAGATAAACGCCAACTTCCAGACCACTCGCTTCGGAGTCAACGGCCAGCCCTACTACATACTGCTCGATAACGACGGCAAAGAGCTGAGCCAGCCCCGCGGCTACAACCTCAACGTGCAGGAGTACATCGACTTCCTCAACGAGGGCGTGGCTAAGTACAAGGGTCGATAGTACAATTAGTTAGGAGGGTCTTTTGGGGGACCCTCCTAACTAATTGTTTTGTGCCGATTGTTTTGTGCCTCCCGGCGGGCCCTTCCGGGGGACTTACTTTTGTCACTCGACAAAAGTAAGCAAAAACGAGGGGGCACAGCCCCTTTTGAGAGGCTCGATATTCAGTGGTGCCGCTTGCGTTCGGGTGGGCACATATAGTGAGGTTCTATGTTCGGGGAGGTCGGTGATGAGGTGTGCACGATGTGAGGCGCGAAGTGTAAAGCACAAAAAAACAACCGACAAAATACTGTCGGTTGTCTGAAATAGAGATGTGCAAGAGTCTACTTGGCCTTAGGATAGGCCGCCTTTATCTTGGCGATGAACTCCTCCGCCGGAGCGCTGCCTACCACACGGGCCAGCTCCTTGCCGTTCGAGTCGATGATAAGGAAAGTAGGGTAGGCGGTTACGCCGTAGTCGCCCCTGAGCTTCGGACCCTCGCCCTTCTCCATGTCGTATTTTACGGGGACGAAGTTGTCGTTGATGAATTTGCCTACGGCATCATGAGTGAATACATTGGTGGTCATGTATTTGCACGGACCGCACCACGAGGCGTAAGCATCCATGAAGATAGGTTTGCCTTCGCTGGCGGCCGCCTTCTTGGCCGCTGCGAAATCCGCATCACGGAACGCTACGCCGCCGCTTTGCGCCATAGCCGCCGCAGATACGAAGAGGGCGACAAGAACAAAAAGTAATTTTCTCATAATCGGTTTGTTTGTATGGATATGTCAAAAAGTTGATTGATTATAAACGTGTCTTGCACGTATAAAATTATGCCGTCACCTCTTGAGCGCACCTTTTTTGTCGGCTGTGGAGAGCATGCCGCAGGCGGCGAATATGTCCTCTCCGCGGGAGGCTCTCACAGTGGTTATGATGCCGTGCCGTTCGAGATGCGATTTGAACCGTGCAATCGTATCCTCGGAAGATGGGGCAAGGTCGCTGTCGGGGATGCGATGGAAGCGTATGAGGTTGACACGCGCCCCCATGCCGGCGATTAGCGCGGCCAGACGGTCGGCATCCGATTTGCGGTCGTTGACACCGTCGAAGAGGGTGTACTCGAAGCTGATGCGTCTCTGGTGTCTGAAGTCGTACCCGCGCAACATACGTACCACCTCCTCTATGGGGTAGCGACGCTCCACGGGCATCAGACGTCCGCGCACCGCCGGGTCGGGGGAGTGCAGGCTGACGGCAAGGTGTACCGACGTGCGCTCCATGAACGCGGGTATGGCCCTCATTACCCCTATGGTAGACAGGGTGATGCGTGTAGGGCTCCATGCCATGCCCCACGGCGAGGTTATCGCCTCTATGGCCTTTATTACCTCGTCGGCATTGTCGAGGGGTTCGCCCATGCCCATGAACACTATGTTTGTAAGGCGTGCGCTCTCCTCTATGGAGAATATCTGGTTGAGTATCTCCCCGGCGGTCAGACTGCGGGTGAAGCCGCCGCGTCCGGTCATGCAGAACCGACACCCCATGCGGCACCCCTCCTGCGACGATACGCACAACGTGGCTCTGTCGCCGTCGGGTATGTATGCCGACTCCACCGCCCCTCCGGTAAGAGTCGGGAACAGATATTTGCGGGTGCCGTCGACCGAGGTCTGCACGCGGGAGAAGCTCATGCGTCCCGTTCGGTAGCTCTCCGATAGCGTCTCGCGCATACGTTTGCTCAGCGACGTCATCCCGTCGATGGATGCCGCACGATGCACATAGAGCCATTCGGCGAGTTGACGCGCCGTGAAAGGCTTGCCACCGGCCTCCGCCATTACGGCCGAAAGCTCGTCGGGACCGAGCCCGAGCAAAATCTTCTTCTCCATGACACAAATGTAGTCTTTTGCGGCGTTATCTCAAAACGCTACACCGGATAAATCGGTTATAGTTTAATCGGAAAACGACGCTAATTATGCCGAAGATTAATAAATTTCTCAAAATTTGTTAGACACTCTTTTTTCTTTCAAATATTTTTTTCACATTTGTAGAATAATAGACGGGCGCATAACCGGTATAAAGCGGCAGGTTATAGTGTCTTGCAGGGTGATTTACTGAACGTTGTGTCGATATGTCGCCCTATATAAAGAGATATATGTCCGTCGGTATGGGGAATAATACGGCTTCTCAGGAGGCATACCCGAAGTGCAATAATTGAAAAAACGTTAAAAGATACTAACAATGGAAGTAAAAAAATCACCAAAAGCAGATCTTCAGAATAAAAGAAGTCTTTTTCTGCTTACAGGTCTGATTATCGCGCTTATCGCTGTTTACGGCATGTTCAACTGGAGTCAGAAAGAGGTGGGCGTAACCATTCTCGAACAGGAGACTGTCATAGTGGAGCAGGAGGTTGTGGAACAGACCCGCCACGAAGAGCCGCCCAAAGTGGAGGCCCCCAAGGTGACGGCTCCCGTCGTTTCCGACATCCTCGAGATAACCGATAGCAAGATCAAGGCCAACGAGGAGTTCAATTTCGACTCCGAGTTCTCAGAGGATGCCCCCATCGTTATCAAGCCGGTGGGCGGTGAAGAGGAGGAGCTCGTAAAAGAGGAGGTGCCCGTGCTCCGTGCCGAGACCATGCCCTCGTTCAACGGCAAGAAAGATGCCGCCGCTACGGCTGAGTTCCGTACGTGGGTGCTCAAGAACATACAGTATCCCCCCTTGGCCGAGGAGAACAACATCACCGGTCGCGTGATTATACGATTCGTCATCGAACACAACGGTAACGTCAGCAACGTAGAGGCGCTCTCAAGCCCCGACAAGCTCCTTACCGACGAGGCTATACGCGTCGTTTCAAAATCACCCAAGTGGACCCCCGGTGAACAACGTGGCAAGAAGGTGCGTGTGGCGGTTATCATCCCCATCGACTTCCAGTTGTAACCAACTTAAAGAAAAATATACCGACCGCTTTCCGTGTTTCTCGGGAGGCGGTTTTGTTTAAAATATAGTGTACTTGCCCTCAATGTCACACCTGTTACACAGTAATTTGCTCATGCGGATCATCAAGTTTTTACCTTTATTAGGCCTCGGAATGGCCCTGACGGCTACGTCGTGCTCGCATAACGCGACTACGAGAGGCTTGGAGATGAGGCGCATAGACTCCATCTCGTGGAACATATCGGCAGTAAGCGACGTTTTGCCCATGCCTTTCGGCATTACGGTAAACGACTCGGTGATGTCGGTCCTCGGTCTTTTCGACGATTGTTGGCTACATAACTTCGACTTGGCGACAGGCGAACACTGCGGCGATTATGTCTATATAGGGCAGGGTCCCGGCGAGATAGTGAACACTATCGGTATGAGTAGTGTCTCCGACAGTGCCGTCTCTATCTTCGATGCGAATACCGGCAAACTGCACGTCTACGACACTGAAAGTTACTCCGAGACGGCGTGCTATTCGTTCTTAGACAGCGGACAGGTGACATGGCAGGCATGGGGTCTGCCCCGGAAACGTGGGCTCGTGTTGCGGCCGTCTGCTTCGGCTTCGGAAAATGGATTGGCACTCAGGAGCTTCGCCATAGTTGACCTTACGACCATGGAGGAGTTGGGCGTTTTCGACGGAGTGCAGGACGATTTCACCGACGAACCGACCATTTTGAGCATGCAATCCGAGTTATCCATATCCCCGGACGGCAAACATTTCGTCTCTGCCACTGTAATAGGCGGAGCGTTGGAACTTTTCAACATCGAAAACGATAAGATAACCCCTGCATACTCCGAGCTGCTATTCCCATTGAAGTTCACCGATAAGAACGGATTGAGGCAACCCGATCCGGACCCCACATACGGATTCGCGGGCGTGTGCGCCACCGACAGTCTCGTATATGCGGTCGTCATCGGCAGCAAAGACCCGAACGACGCCGACAAGATAGCGATATGGGGATGGGACGGCGAGTGCAAAGGCTTCGTCAAGACCGACAGACCCATCCTGAAACTTGCCGTAAGCAAAGACCTCTCGACCGCATACGCCATAGTCTACGGCGAAGATATCGGCCTCGCCATAGCGACTATGACGCTGCCCCGCCTCTAAGACGTCTAAGGGAAGCTGACGACATCGTAAAATACAATAATATGAGCCGACCTCCGCAACGAGAAGTTGTCCCGAATGCAGTGACGGTTGCATGATGCGAACAATAGGAATCACATCGAAAGGCTCATTATCCTCGTTCTCTCGGACAATGAGCCTCTCCGCTTGGCGAGCTTTCGAGCGAGTGCGAGAAATGCAGACACTTCCGCTTGACGGCCCAGTAGCACAACGCAGGGGCCGAGCGGGCCTGAACACACTCCCTCCACGAAATGCCCACCGTAAGGCGAACGCAAAGCCAAAGTAAAGCTCACATCTTAGATATGCCAAGAATAAACTTTGTATTTTACGGTTTTTATTTTATATTTGTACATGAATTATCCATATAGAATTGAAAAAGGATGAATTTCGACCGCACTCCATTTCGCGTCTCGATTATAATTATTACAACCTTTACAATTCACATCGATGGATAGACCTGTAATTTATCAACCATTTAATTCTTTAATCATGAAAAAGAAATTGTTTTTAGTTGCTACATTAATTGTACTCGTTGGAGCGACAAGTGTAACATACGCTTTCAGCAAACGGCAGGACAAAAATTTAAGCGACCTCCAGCTCACTGCAATTGAATCTTTATCGACAGACGATATTGGTGACGATGGAACGACTTGCTACAATTCGATTCATAGCAAAGACGGAAGTTGGGTACGATATTGCCCTACGTGTACAGTACTTCCGGGAACCGACAGGTGGTATAGCATCGCATCTACATGTAAATAAATGACCCATATGTACAAAATACTTAAAATTATAGTATCGGCATTATTTATAATGCCGATACTTATATCTTGTAAAGGTGACGGCAAATTCATCAGTATCGGAGAGCCTCGTTTTATAAGCGAATTTCCCAATACCGGAGAGTTACAGAAAATTGATGATTTCAATTGCAACGAAATAGGACTCAGGTCGATAAAAGTGATAGACACGCTGTTATTCATCGACAGGGCTAGCAGTTGGACTATATATTCTCTTGACGGGAAGAGAAAATACGGAGAATGCATGAGGATAGGGCGAGGCTCCGGGGAGTTCAGTTATTATGTGCCGTGGGTAAGCTCGTGTCATTTTTTTCACGAAAACGACTCTCTGTTCGTATATGCGCCTGAGAAATACAGGGGGTATATTTATGAACTCAATATATCAGAACTTTTAGAAAATGGAAATTCCATCCCTCGCATCGCGATAGAGACCGACCGCATACAGAGCACCAGCTGGGCGATAACCCCATGCGGGAAAGGCAGAATACTTATCACGCAAGCGGACGACTACCTCACCGGGTTACAGCGATTGATGTACGAAAACGACACTGTAAACCAGCTGTCTGTTACACAAGATATAGATAAAGTGACCGTAAATCCGGGTGGGGATGTTAACCTGATTTCCAAGGTAATACGCTACAATGCTGCCGCCGACAAATTTGTAGAAGCAATGATCTACCTCAATCAGATAAACATAATCTCTGGCGACGGCACCGAAGGCAAGACGATATGCGTAGGCAAGCGGCTCGACGATGTCTCCAAGATTGAAAAGGAGCCTAGAATTTCCCGAAAGGACACGTATATCTCGGTGTCGGCATGGGACGAAGGCTTCGGCGCCATCTATTCAGGAGCTTCCGACATAAACATACAAAAGTTGCTCTCCAACAAGAGCCAGATACAATTTTTCGACTGGGAAGGCAACCCCAAATACCTCGTAGAGGTTCCGTATCAAGCTCTCGAGTTAGACATAGACTTCGCCAACAACGTGCTGTATGTCATATGCGAAAACAATGACACAATGATAGCTTACGACGCGACCGATATAATACGGTGCCTCAGAAGCTGACGGCATCGGGCAGATACGAAATCATGGCCGACTCCGGCTGAGGGGTCGGCCATGATTTATTACCCTTTTTAGGAACTTCATACGATCCCATATAAATAACGCGGGCCAGACGATGACAGAAAGCCGATAATCAATGTAATGATAAGGTCCTCGAAGCCCCGCCGGGAGGCCCTCCACAAAGTAAATGCCGTAAAGCGAGCGCATCGCAAAAGGAAAATGAAGAATGAATTTTACTTAACTCTGTGCTCGCCTTTCACTATGTTTGTAACATAAAAAGCCGCCCCGTCGCTCGCGGCGAAGTCATCCCTATAAGCCCGAGATATACGATGCGATTGAACAACGGAACAATACTCAATGATAACGAACGCGAACGGGCCGTGGTGGCCGTCTAGCGTCCCACCGACAAGGACTCGCAGACGGAGGAGTATTTGGACTAGCTGGAGATGCTCGCCGACACTGTCGGAGCCGTCGTCACCAAACCCTACGTGCTTCACGCCGAAGCCAACGCCATAATCAAGGTGGCCAAGAGCAATAACAGTAACCGCGGGGCTACGTTATACGTCGCCGCCTCGCCATACATAGAGTGCACCAAGCTGATAATGCAGGCCGACATCGTGATTGCGGTCTTCTGCAAGGGCTACCACAGCGAATATGGGGACGTTCCGTTCCGCCGGTCTTTGGAGCTACGCTTCGAGTATTTAAGACAAAGAACGGTCCGACGTCCATAGTCTTGTCCGGGCTTTAAAATACACGTTATGTTTTGCCGGACGGCAATAATATTATATCGGAAAAAAGCTATCTTTGTAAAATATTCAAGAAAATCACATGAGCGATTTCATAGTATCGGCACGAAAATACAGGCCCGTGACCTTCGAGTCGGTGGTGGGCCAGAAGCATATCACCGACACGTTGCGCAATGCCGTTATGCGCGGTACGCTTGCCCACGCCTATCTCTTCTGCGGTCCGCGCGGCGTGGGTAAGACCACCTGCGCCCGCATCTTGGCCAAGACCATCAACTGCATGTCGCCGGGTCCCGATGCGGAGCCGTGTAACGAGTGCGAGTCGTGCCGTTCGTTTGGCGACAACCGTTCGTTCAACATACATGAGCTCGACGCCGCTTCCAACAACTCGGTGGACAACATACGCGCCCTTACCGAGCAGGTGCGCATACCGCCGCAGGTGGGCCGGTACAGTATCTACATCATAGACGAGGCCCACATGCTCTCCACTGCCGCTTTCAACGCCTTTCTCAAGACGTTGGAGGAGCCGCCCGCCCACGCCATATTCATATTGGCCACCACAGAGAAACACAAGATTATCCCCACCTTACTGTCGCGTTGTCAGATATACGACTTCAAGCGCATAAAGGCGGACGACGTGGTGGGCTACCTCCGCTTCATATCCGACAAGGAGGGGGTATCGTACGACGACGAGGCGCTTCACATCATAGCCCAGAAAGCCGACGGCTGTATGCGCGACGCCCTCTCCATGTACGACAAGACGGTGCTCTTCTGCGGCGGCCGGCTTACGGGTCACGCGGTGGCCGAGGCGCTCAACGTGCTCGACTACGACACCTATTTCAACTTCGTAGACGCCGTCACCTCTGGCGATTATGCCTCCGCACTCATGCAGTTCGACGAGGTGTTGCAGAAGGGTTTCGACCCGCAGATATTTCTCGGCGGCTTGTCGTCCCATTTGCGTAACCTGCTGGTAGCAAAGAACGATGCCACCATGCCGCTCCTCGAGGTGTCGGGGTCGGTGGCCGAGCGTTATCGCAAGCAGGCGGCCGCCGTGCAGGTGTCGTTCGTGTTCGATGCGCTGAGCATAGCCTCGTCGGGCGAGCGCGACATCCGTAACAGCAATTCGCAGAGGCTTCATAGCGAGATAGCCATACTCAAGATGTGCAACCTCTCGCCCCTCAAGCTCTCGGGCGGCTCCCAGATGACTACATACACTCTGCCCTCCATAACATCGGCTCCGGCTCCGCAACCTGCGGCACAGACCCCTCCTGTCGCCCAGCCTAAGCCCGCGGCTCCGTCGGCTCCCGCAGTCCCATCCGTCCCGCCGCCCGCCGACAGCCGCAGACCAACGGAGGCACCGGCCGTGGAGGCGCCGCCTGCCCCTGCCCCGGAGCCGAAGGTGACTCAACCGCAGATGCCCTCATCGCCTACGGGGCGCAACTCCCGTTTGGGGTTGTCGATAGGCACCATGATAAGCGATGCGAGCAAGCGTCCGTCCGTTGCGGAGGAGCCGGCGTCAGAGGGTGTCTTGGAGCCGTGTAAGATAGCCGAGAGCGACACTACCGCCGTTATGGAGGGGTGCCGCGCCTATGCCGCCGAGCTGATGGAGCGACGTCCGAGGCTCGCAATGGCTTTCAACTCGGCAAGGATAGAGGATGGGGCGGTGGTGCTCACCCTTAACAGCAAGATAGTGGAGCAGGAGGTGGTGCAGAACAAGCACGAGTTCGTGGTGCGTCTCATGGCCCTGTCGGGGGTGGAGCGGCTCGATATAAATACCGTTGTGGACGAGACGCTGGAGGAGGTTAAGACCATCCTCGTTAAAGACGAAGACAAGCTGAAGTTTCTCTCGGAGAAGAACGGGGCCATGAAGCAACTGTGCTCCGAGCTTAATCTCGATTTCTGTTAGTTTGCTGTATGTGCGGGGCTGTTGTCGCGCCCGCCGGGGGGCGTAAACGAAGCCGTCATCGCCTTCTTGCACCCGTGGCGCCTGCACGACGCTACGAGGTGGACGGAGTCAGGGTCATTCGTTTACGCTGAGCCGCTTGAGACGTAAAGCCCTCGCCGAGGGTTCTACGTGGGTGCCTAGCCCGTTTTTTCAAACCAATATTACGGCTCCGCCGCTACCCGGACACTTTAAGGCGATGCGGCTTTTTATCTGTGACGGCATTCATCTCAGCCGACATTATATAGACTGTTCGGTTTGTTATCTGTCTCTGCAACACTCCTCTTACGGCCGAACATTACCCGTGCCGGGTCTTGGTGTCGTTCCGTAAATAGTACAGGCCGCCTTACGGCTCACCTCAATACCGAGGCAATCACATTCTCCGGGATAGATTTGCTCCGTCCCTGCCATACATAGCCTCCTCTGCCGTCCGCCAACACGGCGAATGGCACGTAGCGCACACCGTAGTCGGCAAAGCTCTTGCCCCCGGCATCTATGGCCACGGAGAAGCGCGGGGCCTCGCCGCTGAAGAAGGCGCGCGTGGTCTGTTCGTCGTCGCCGCTTACCAATACCACGTCTATCTTGCCGCGATATTTGTCAGCAAAGGCCGACAGCGTCTCTATCTGCGAGCGGCTCTGACTCCCCGAAGATACGAAGAACTCCACCAAAACGGGCCTCCCCTTGTCGGTTGGGCCGCCGTATATGTATTTCGATACGGTCAGCTTGGGGGCCTTCTCGCCAGCCACGAGACGTTGGGCCGAGGCCGAAACCGTGCACGATATGAGCGCTATCAGAAGTATCAGTCGTTTCATAACAAAACCTTTTACGCCGCAGACATCAACAGCCGTG
Source organism: uncultured Rikenellaceae bacterium (assembly GCA_947176715.1). Classification (GTDB taxonomy): domain Bacteria; phylum Bacteroidota; class Bacteroidia; order Bacteroidales; family Rikenellaceae; genus CASDZP01. The sequence continues at coordinate 10,846 of CAMWRR010000023.1, forward strand.
CCACACCTACACCTGTTGCAGCTCTATGAGTTTGCGGTAGGAGCCGCCGGCGGCCATAAGCTCGTCGTGCGTGCCCTGCTCCACGATGCACCCTTTGTCTATCACTATTATCTTGTCGGCATGTTGTATTGTGCTCAGTCTGTGGGCTATTACCAGCGAGGTGCGCCCTACGAGTATCGACGATAGGGCGTCCTGCACGAGTCTTTCGCTCTCGGTGTCCAATGCCGATGTGGCCTCGTCGAGTATCAGAAGCCCGGGATCGCGCAACACGGCGCGAGCTATGCTCAGACGCTGACGCTGACCGCCCGAGAGCTTGGTGCCGCGGTCGCCTATGTTGGTGTCGTAGCCGTTCTCCGTCTCCATGATGAAGTCGTGGGCGTTGGCTATGCGTGCGGCCGCCTCCACCTCGGCAAAGGTGCTCGCGGTGTCGCCGAGGCGTATGTTCTGCTCTATGGTGTCGTTGAAGAGCACCACCTCCTGCGATACTATGCCCATGAACGAGCGTAACGATTCGAGACGGTACTCCTTTATGTCTATGCCGTCCAAGAGTATCTGTCCGCCGCTAACGTCGTAGAAGCGGGGGATGAGGTCGGCTATCGTCGACTTGCCGCCCCCCGAGCTGCCCACCAAAGCCACCGTCTCGCCCTTGTTTATGGTGAAGCTGATGCCGTGCAGCACCTCTTTGTCCTCGTACGAGAAGCTGACGTTACGGAACTCTATGCTCTCGCGTATGCCTTCGGCCTCTATGGGGTCTTTGCGGTCGAGCACTTCGGGTGTCATGTCTATCAGCTCTATCACACGGTCGCCCGCCGCCAGCCCCTGATGTATGGTGCTGAACGAGTCGGCCACCGAGCGGGCGGGACGGGTCACCTGCGAGAACATGGCAAGATAGGCGAGGAATGCGCCGGCGTCGAGCTGACCCTCCACCACCATGCCGCCGCCGTATATGAGTATGACGGCCACGGCCGACACGCCGAGGAACTCCGACATGGGCGAGGCCATCTGTTGACGCGTGGCCATAGAGCGCATTATGGAGGAGAAGCGACGGTTGACCGCCGTGAACTTGTCTATTACGTAATCGACGGCGTTGTATGATTTTATCACCTTTACGCCGCTTAGCGACTCCTCGGCTATGGATACCATCTCGCCCAGCTCCTCCTGTGCCTGACGGGCGCTCCGTCGCAGACGTTTGACTATGAAGCCTATCACCAGAGCCGTAAAGGGAAGCATGCACAGCACGAATACTGTCAGACGTCCCGATATGGCTATCAGCGCCACGAAATAGCCTATTATGAGGGCCGGCTCCTTGAACGCCACCTGCAATGTGTTGGTGACGCAGAACTGAACCACGTTGATGTCGGATG